>JBMSPY010000036.1:0-12611 GCA_049423005.1 Cyclobacteriaceae bacterium | reverse complement strand
CCTGAGCCGAAACACTCCACTGCATGGGACTTCGGATTTCCTCTCCAGATCCCGAACCCGACATAGCAATCTCTTCTCCATAATATAGAAATGGAATGCCCGGGAGCGTCAATAAAATCGATGCCGCAAGTTTGGCCTGCTCGGCATCATTTAAAATTTCAATCGTTCGATTCTGAAACTGATTGGTTAGAAAAACACCCCATTGAAACGACGGATACCGATTAATCACATCAATCATTTTTTCCCGAACTGTTGAAGCGGCTTGATTTTTTATTCCGCTGAAGATCGCGCTGGATAATTCATACTCGTAACAAAGATCCAAACGATCATCAGCATAGGGGTCTGCGATAGAAGATAGTCCCGGCACATCCCCAATAAGCATGAAAGCCGGGTCAAGTTTTCGCACAAAAGAAAAATAGTCACGCCACCAATCCAGATTTTCCTGTGTAAACATTATGTTCGGTCCCGACTCAATTAATGCGCCAGCACCCTCCATTCGAAATCCGTGCACTCCAATTTCTTTAATCCAGTATTCTGAAATATTCTTTATCTCAGTCGTGACTGCCTCGTTCGTGAAATTGAGATCTGGTTTAAGAGGTCCAAACAAAGCATAATAAAACTCATTCGCAGCAGCATGCCACAACGGACCGCCATACGGACTATACGATCCCGGATTTTCTTTTTTCCAGATGTACCAATCTTTAAAAGAACCCGGATCAGCAGAAGCTGCTTTTGAAAACCAGCTATGTTGGTTGGACGTATGATTTATAGGAAAATCTAATATGATGCGCATACCGCGTTGCTCAGCAACCGCAATCAATTCCTTTAAGTCCTGTAGCGTACCGTAATCCGGATCAATTTCCAGATGATTCACAGTGGCATATCCGTCGTAGGTTGATGATGAAAACACAGGCATCAGCACCAAAGCAGTAACGCCTAAATCTGTAGTCGTCTGAGCATTTCCATCATTGAGATAATCCAGTTTTTGAATTACTCCTTTTAGGTCCCCATTTCCATCACCATCAGAATCATAAAAACTACGGACGAACACTTGATAAAAAATTTCTTCTGTCCACCAGGCTTGTGTTTCAGGGTAATCCTGTTCCTCTGATTTCTTAGCGTCATCCTCTAAGCATGCGACGAACACCAGCGCTGTAAATAAAAAAATAAAAAGTTGAGGTAAGCGGCTCTTCATGCTTCAACAAAAGAATTCAAATATAAATAATGCACGAGGGCTATTGCGGAAAAAGCATAGACAACGCCGCAAGCACGGTTATGATCATGATGAACCACCGATACGAGCGGTCTGAAAATTGACGCACAACCCAAATACCTGCAACTGCCCCAATAATAATCAGGGGCAGCAACATCAAATCAAGCCATACCACCTCCCAGGAAATTGTCTTCCAGAAAAAAATGTGAAACGGCAGTTTGAACGCGTTGAGCACCAAAAAAAACCAAGCCGTTGTTCCAATAAAACTGTTTTTCGGAAGCCGGATAGATAAAAAATAAATGGCCATAACGCTTCCAGCCAAATTTCCCACCATGGAGGTGAAGCCGCCAGCCAAACCACTCAAAGCCGCAAACCAGCGCTGCCGAGGTACCTGATCGGGTTTCCGTTCCAGCCAAATCATAATTCCGACACTTATAATAATAGTGATGGACATAATGGACTTAAAAACACCATCTCCGATAAAGCTACCTGCAACTGTACCTACAACCACTCCGGCCGCTGCCCATGGAAAAAGCAGCTTCAAATGTGGCCAGGAAGCGTGCTTTCGGTAGTACCAAACCCCTAAAACATCAGCTAAAAGCAATAAGGGCAACATTACCCCACTGGAAAATTGACCGCCAAAAACTCCGGCCAAAAGAGGTACCGCCATCATTCCTGCTCCATGAACTCCGGTCTTGGCCATACCAATGAGCAAAGCCACCAGACCCAATAACATCAGGTCCTGCGTTTCAAGGGAAAAACCAAAAAAAAGCCAGTTCAACATGCCTCCGGCATTAGCCTTCAATTGAAAAAAAAGATGATGGAAAATTCATTTCGCGCTTCAGATACGGCTGATGGGAATTGTCTAATTTAGAAGGTGAAGAGAAATGCATCGGTTAATCTTTATGAGATAAATCATATGCCTTTCGTGATGCAATAAAGGATTTTCCAAAACCTTACTCAAATCTTATTTCCATGACCCGACACATTCGCAAGGTTGCTGTTCTTGGTTCAGGAGTGATGGGCTCGGCCATCGCCTGTCATTTCGCCAATATCGGATGCAGTGTTCACCTGCTCGACATCGTTCCTGCTGAACTTACCGCTGAAGAGACAGCTAAAGGACTGAACAAAGACAGCAAAGCGTTCAAAAACCGGATTGTCCAATCGTCATTTGAGAAATGTGTAAAGAGCAACCCGGGCCCGCTCTACAGCAAGCGCTTTCAATCAAGAATTACACTTGGAAATTTTGACGACGACTTTTCCAAAATCAAAGAAGCCGACTGGATCATCGAGGTGGTGGTTGAAAATCTGGAGATTAAACGAAAGACTTATGAACGGGTTGAACAATACCGGACAGCAGGCACATTAATTACTTCCAATACTTCAGGCATTCCCATTCACCTGATGGCCGAAGGCCGATCCGCCGATTTCAAAAAGCATTTTGCCGGAACGCACTTCTTCAATCCCCCTCGGTACCTACGCCTTTTCGAAGTAATCCCTACCGCCGACACCGATCCGGAAATCACCCAGTTCCTGCTCCACTATGGAGATCTTTATCTCGGAAAGACTAGTGTGCTGTGCAAAGACACTCCGGCATTCATCGGTAACCGCGTTGGAGTTTGGAGTTTATTGAAAGTCATCGACACCATGCGTAAGCTTGGATTGAACGTTGATGAAATCGATAAACTTACCGGTCCGGTTATCGGAAGACCGAAGTCAGCAACGTTCCGCACTTCCGATCTGGTTGGTCTGGATACCATGGTTAAAGTTGCAGGAAATCTTTATGCAGCACTTCCTAGCGATGAAGGTCGGGAAATGTTCAAGCTTCCGGATGTTGTGGCTACCCTTGAAAAAAATAAATGGCTCGGTGATAAAACCGGTCAGGGTTTCTATAAAAAAGTAAAAAATGAAAAAGGTCAGTCTGAAATTCTTACACTGGACCTGAACACACTCGAGTATAAACCAAAAGCAAAAGCAAAGTTTGCAACGCTCGAAACAACCAAGGGCATCGATAACATTCGCCAGCGTTTCAAAATTCTAATGAAGGGTAAGGACAATGCAGGTGATTTCTACCGTGATGTTTTCTATGCCCTTTTTCAGTATGCCTCAAACCGAATTCCTGAAATCAGCGATGAGCTTTTCCGAATCGACGATGCCATTTGCGCAGGCTTTGGATGGGAATTAGGTCCTTTTGATACCTGGGACGCTCTTGGTGTTGCTGAGACGGTAACAGCTATGGAAGGCATGGGGTACAAACCCGCAACCTGGGTTTACACTATGCTGAGTTCAGGAAATACTTCTTTTTACCGCGTACACAATGGCAAACGCCAGTATTACGATATCCCCTCAGGATCCTACAAAAACATTCCAGGAAAAGAATCATTCCTGATCCTTGAAAACCTCAGCTCCGGAATTGTTTGGAAAAATGCCGACTCACAAATCATTGATCTGGGAGATGGCATCATCAATTTTTCGTGGCAGAGTAAGAGCTATACGCTCGGCAGTGCCGTTGTAGAAGGCCTGAATCACGCGATTAATACAGCTGAAAAAGATTTCCGCGGTTTAGTCGTTGGACATCAAGGCGCAGACTTTTCACTCGGCGCCAACCTTGGAATGGTATTCATGTGTGCCATCGAGCAAGATTATGATGAATTGGATTTTATGGTGCGGGCATTTCAAAATACCGTCATGCGCCTACGCTACTCCACCATCCCGGTTGTCGTTTGTCCGCAAAGCCGAACACTGGGCGGCGGCTGTGAGATGACACTCCATGCTGATATTGCTCAGGCTGCTGCTGAAACATACATCGGCCTTGTCGAAGTGGGCGTCGGACTAATTCCCGGTGGAGGCGGAACAAAAGAACTTACCAAACGCGCCAGCGACCGTATGCTGGAAGGTGATGTCGAACTCAATGCTTTGCAAAGTGCATTCATGAACATCGCAACAGCAAAGGTGGCTCTCAGTGCAGAAGATGCTCGTGACATGGGAATCCTTCGTCCGCAGGATCGTGTCTCTGTAAATAAAGACCGACAGATATTGGATGCCAAAGTAGCTGCCATTGAATTAGCGAATGCCGGTTATACGATGCCCGTGCAATCAAAAAATATTCGAGTTCAGGGTCGGTCAGGAATGGCCTTGTTTGCCGCAGGCGTACAGGGTATGAAAATGGGTCGCTACATCAGCGAACACGATGCGAAAATTGCAATGAAGATTGCTAACGTGATGTGCGGTGGCGATCTCAGTTATTCGCAAGAGGTTAGTGAACAATACCTGCTCGACCTTGAGCGTGAAGCTTTCGTTTCTCTTTGCGGAGAACGCAAGACACTTGAGCGCATTCAGTCAATTCTTACCGGAGGAAAGCCGTTGAGAAACTAATGCCCCGGCATAACAACCCTTAAGAAAAACAGAGAAAAAGAAATTCAGGAAATCAACCAATCGACCAATGGAAGCGTACATCATTAATGGATACCGTACAGCAGTAGGAAAAGCAAAAAAGGGAGGGTTTCGTTTCACGCGACCCGACGACCTGGCTGCTGAAGTAATTCGTCATCTGGTTAAGTCTGTTCCGGGATTGGAACCTAAAATGGTCGATGACGTTATCGTCGGCAATGCAGTTCCGGAAGCCGAACAGGGTATGCAAATGGGAAGAATGATTTCACTACTGGCGCTTGGGATTGATGTGCCCGGCATGATCGTAAACCGATATTGCGGTTCTGGAGTTGAAGCCATTGCCATTGCATCAGATCGTATCCGCGCCGGAATGGCGGATGTGATCATTGCCGGCGGAACCGAGTCGATGTCGATGGTTCCTGTGATGGGTTATAAGACAGCGCTGAATTATTCCATTGCATCCACCAATCCGGATTACTACACCAGCATGGGATTGACTGCTGAGGAAGTAGCACGACAATTCAAAATCAGCCGCGAAGAGCAAGATCAATTTTCCTTTGAGTCGCACATGAAAGCAGCTCAGGCTTGGAAAGATGGAAAATTTACAAACGAAGTCGTTCCAATCACCGTTAAAGAAGTGTTCGTCGATGAGAACATGAAAAAGAAAACCCGGGAGTTCACGGTATCGGTGGATGAAGGTATCCGCCAAGACACAACCGTGGAAGGGCTTTCAAAATTAAAACCAGTCTTTGCAATGGGGGGTTCCGTTACGGCAGGCAACTCGTCTCAAACTTCTGATGGCGCAGCATTTGTAGTCGTGATGAGTGATCGGATGATGAAGCAACTCAACCTGAAGCCTGTTGCCCGAATGATGAGTTACGCCGTAGCCGGAGTAGAACCGCGCATCATGGGAATTGGTCCGGTAGCTGCCATTCCAAAAGCCTTGAAAGTGGCCGGAATCAAACAAGATGACCTCGATCTCATCGAATTAAATGAAGCCTTTGCAGCACAATCGCTCGCTGTAGTTAAGGAATTAGGTCTGGATCGTTCACGACTGAATGTAAATGGCGGCGCCATTGCTGTGGGTCATCCACTGGGATCTTCAGGAGCGAGATTGTCGGTGCAGTTGTTTAATGAGTTGCGCCGAAGAAATAAAAAATACGGAATGGTAACAGCCTGTGTTGGCGGAGGACAAGGAGTAGCTGGTATTTACGAAGTATTAAACTGATGTTTAAAGATTAACTAAAGGGATATGGTAACGGAAGCAAAAAAATCAACAGTACGCGGTGGCGAATTTTTAATTCGCGAAACTTCTGCACACGATGTGTTCATTCCAGAAGAATGGAGTGAAGAACAACGCATGATCGAAAAAACATGCTATGATTTCGTTGCCCAGGAAATCTGGCCACGTTTGGATGAAATTGATTCGATGAAAGATCCGGCGCTGATGCCAGCCTTGTTGGACAAAGCAGGGGCGTTGGGTCTCTTAGGTACTTCTGTTCCACCAGAACTCGGTGGATTTGGGATGTCCTTCAACACCACCATGCTGGTTGCCGAAGCACTTGGTGCCTCCTACTCTTTTGCCGTAGCCTATGGTGCACACACCGGTATCGGCACTCTTCCCATTTTATACTTTGGCACAGAAGAGCAAAAGAAAAAATACATTCCGAAACTGGCCACTGGAGAATGGAAGGCCTGCTATTGCTTAACAGAACCAGACTCAGGTTCAGATGCCAATAGCGGAAAGACAAAAGCAACACTAAGCGCTGACGGCAAGCACTACCTCATCAACGGACAAAAGATGTGGATCACAAATGGCGGCTTTGCTGATATCATGATCGTATTTGCCAAGATTGATAACGATAAAAATCTGACAGCCTTTATTGTTGAGCGAAGCTTTGGTGGCATAACGATGAATGCAGAAGAGAGAAAGATGGGCATTAAGGGATCCTCCACGCGTCAGATCTTTTTCAATGATTGCAAGGTTCCGGTAGAAAACATGCTGAGTGAACGCGAAAATGGATTCAAAATCGCTGTGAACGTGTTGAATATTGGACGCATCAAATTAGGTGCAGGGGCGCTGGGCGGTGCAAAGATGGCGTTGCAGACAGCTGTGAACTATTCCAAAGAAAGAAAACAATTTGGTCAACCAATCGCCAACTTCGGAGCCATCAAACACAAAATTGCTGAAGTAGCGACCAGAACCTTTGCCTCTGAATCGGCCCATTACCGTGCCGGACAGAATATTGACGACTGGTACGATAAGCTGATTGCAGAAGGAGTCGAGGCCGGTCAGGCGAGACTGAAATCACTTGAAGAGTATGCCATTGAATGTGCTATTCTTAAAGTTCATGGTTCCGAAATTCTTGATTTTGCTGTCGATGAGGGAGTTCAGATTTATGGAGGCATGGGTTATTCTGCCGAAGGACCGATGGACCGCGCTTACCGCGATGCACGCATCAACCGAATTTTTGAGGGCACAAATGAAATCAACCGTTTGCTTACCATCGACATGTTGTTGAAGCGCGCGATGAAAGGAACACTTGATCTCATGACACCGGCAATGGCTGTTCAAAAAGAGCTAATGTCCATACCTGATCTCACTCCAGCACCTGAAGGCGAATTATTTGCAGCTGAGAAAAAAGTCTTATTGAATTTAAAAAAAGCGGGGCTTATGGTAGCCGGTGCAGCCGTCCAGAAATTTATGATGAAGCTGAGCGATGAGCAGGAAATTATTATGGATATGGCTGACATGTTGATCGAAGGTTACGTAGCCGAATCCACCTTATTACGGGTTGAGAAATTAATTCATCAGCGCGGCGAACAAGCCTGTGAAATTGAAAAAGCCATGGCGATGATTACCTTACATCACGCTGTTCAAAAAGCTGCTGAAGCCGGACGCAACGCCATCAGTTCATTTGCCACCGGCGATGAATTGCGCATGATGCTTTTAGGTCTAAAGCGATTTACTAAAATCGAACCGATGAATTTAAAGGAAGCGAGGAGGAAAGTAGCAGACCATATTCTCACTAAAGGAACTTTATAAATAATTCGATAGGAGCTTCTCAATAAAAAGTAAAAAAGCCGCCCTTCAACAAGGCGGCTTTTTTATTACAACTTGTAGGTCTTGCGTACCATCCAAAAATACGTGGCATCTGAAAGCATTTTGCGTAGCTTTAATAAAAGCGGGCCTGGTTTACCAACCGCATACCGCAATTTTTTAGAGGAGTCTGTTGCAGCCTTGTAGATGGTGCGAGCGACAACCTCAGGCCCTTCGGCGGTTTTCATTACCTCTACCGCAGCCGAATTAAATTTGTTGACAAAAGTGTCGTACTCCAATGTATCAACCGGTTTTATCATCTGTCGACTTCTGCCAAAAAAATCGGTAACAATTGGACCCGGCTCAACGATTCGAAGACGGATGTTAAAAAGATCAAGTTCATAATGAAGTGACTCTGTAAATCCTTCAACAGCAAACTTAGTAGCATGATAGATACTGTATAGAGGAAAGGTAACTTTCCCTCCCATACTTGAAATCTGAATGATGGTTCCATTTTTTCGAGGACGCATAAGTTTAATTGCGGCACGCGTAACACGCATCAGACCAAAAACATTAGTCTCAAACTGACGCCTGATAATTTCATCATCCATAGCTTCAAATGGTCCATCCACACCATAACCCGCATTATTGACAACAACATCGATTGCACCCAGTTCAGCCGAAACTTTTTGGAATACGCGTTCAACAGTCTCCGGGTTAGTCACATCCAGTGCATAGACCTTAACATTTAAAAAATTTTTGAAGTCCTGATTGTTTTCCGGATTTCGCATGGTAGCCGCCACATTCCATCCCTGCCTTGCAAACTCCAATACGGCAGCCTTTCCGATTCCACTGGAAGTACCGGTGATTAATACTGTCTTTTTCATAGTGTTTTAATGATTATACTGACAAACGTAACGGCAAATGCTAAAACCAACAACATTAGAGTATACTCTATGGTTAAAATTTTCTTTCAAATTTTTATTTTTGGCCCATGCTGATAAATGAATTGTCAAAAAAGACTGGGCTTTCGGCTCACACCATCCGGTTCTACGAGAAGTCAGGATTAATCCGAGGACAACAAAATCCTCAGATAAAAACCAATAACTACTTTCATTACGATGAGGAGACAGTAGAAAAGTTAGAGTTTATCAACGACGCCAAGTCTGTAGGATTTACTATAGCCGAAATAGGACAACTCATCGATGCCTGGTACCATAAAAAGTTCACCAAAAAGCAAAAGCTGGCGATCCTCGATCAAAAGCTCGAAGCACTTGAACTTAAAATGAAAGAAATCCGGGAGATGAAAAAGAGAATCAACGGGTTTCAGGAAAGTATTCGTACGAACAGGTGCTGAGATGCAAATGCCTTAAACAATCTTGACCAATTGTTAACCATCCACCCGGCGCATGGGTAGACTGAAAACTAGAAATTGAAAACTGAAAACTTCTTAATGGCTAGTGCCTGCGCTGATCATCGCACAGCGGAATCCAATCGTAGCCGTGGAAGAATCTTCATCAAGGAAACGACGTGTACCAGGAGACATCCAGTATGCTACATCTTTCCATGAACCACCTTTATAAACACGTGCACGATCAGTAACCAGAGAGGTAAATGAAGTAGGGTCCGTCTCTTCGTTGCTGTTGTAATTCTTCATGTCGTCAAGGAATCCATCACGACGCATTGGATTGAGATCGTCGACATCCTGATAAGAAAGAGGACGGTACACATCCATTACCCACTCGCTCACGTTACCTGCCATGTTGTACAGGCCGTAATCGTTGGGAGGAAATTCATAAATGTAGTTGGTAATCAAGGCACCGTCGTTGAGGCGTCCGGCAATACCGGCATAATCACCACGACCACGCTTGAAGTTGGCAAGGAATAAGCCCATCTGTTTTCCATAGGGATTGCGAAGTGCGTGGCCATCCCAAGGGTAAATACGCTGATGCGTCTGAAGTTCTTCAAGCCATTGTGTCCCAATCAAAGCCTGGGCAGCATATTCCCACTCAGCTTCTGTAGGAAGACGGTAATCGGGAATTACAAAACCAGATTCAAGTGGAATGCGACCACCTGCAGGAAGGTTGGCAATGTTTTCTCCGGCTTGTTCGGCAAGCTGCATGTTCACCGCTGCTGTACGCCATTTCGCGTAAGCATTAGCTTGTTTCCAACTTACACCTACAACCGGGAAGTAACGAAAACCGGGATAACGAAGATAATGGGCAACATATGGATCATTGAAAGCCAATTTTCCTACCCAAACAGTCGTATCCGGCAGTGCTGCCTCTAAAACCGCTGGATTCTGAGCAGAGTCGCGCTCCAGATAATCAAGATATTCTAACCAATGGATGTTTGCGATCTCCGTCTCATCCATATAAAATGAGGCCACTGAAATCGTACGTTCTACGTTGTCGCGTGAACTCATGACATCCTCTTCGAAAGAGCCCATCACCGCACGACCACCCTCAATAAAACGCATGTTGGGCGCATCGGGCTGTCCCTCAAACGCCGTTACCTGAAAACTGGGTTTCTCGTCATCATTATACCTTAAGCCAGTAGCCGTACTAAACTCACCCGGGTTTTCCGCCGTTGGAGCACCACCGCCTTTACCGGTATACTTCTGAATAAATGAACAAGAGGATACGACCAAAACCAGTGTCGCAAAAAATACCAGACTCTTTAAACGCTTCATTTTATGGGATTATTCGTCAACGTAACTGCTAAGATAAAAATATAAATGTTTGTTTTCCAAGGAATATATGCTCTTAGGGTCATTACAGGCTTTAACTCCTGAGTAATGCCGCACCAGACCTAAACGCCAAACGCTACCAATTATTTTAAGTGGCACGAATTCAAAAGCTCTGATTTTGAATTAAATTGCTGATAATCTGAGTATTACAAATGCTATGTCCCTCTTACAGCCTCCAAGAATTCGATCGCCTTTCCCACATCGGGAACACCATCAAATATGATTACAGGCTGACCAGATGTGTCTTTTAAGCGAACATTCCGCGGATGAGACGTGGTATACTTCAATATTCTACTGAAAGTGTCGGACTTGAAGTACTCATCCTCCGGCATGAAATATCCACGCATTCTGTTCCCCTTCAGACTCAACTTAATAAAGCCAAACTCTTTTCCAAGCCAGCGCAGCCGTACCGTTCGAATCAGCTCTTCCACCGATAAAGGTAAAGGACCAAAGCGGTCAATCAGCCCCGCAGTAAATTCCGATAGCCGGGCTTCATCTTCAATGTGATCAAGTTTCGAATAAAGCTGCAGGCGTTCACTCACATTAGCCACATAATGATCCGGAATCAGAATCTCCAGATCCGTCTCTATCAGACAGTCTTTAGCCATTTGTTTCGCTGTCTTGACCAGCTCATTCGAAAACAGCTCTTTAAACTCATCTTCTTTCAACTCCTGAATGGCTTCATCAAGAATTTTATGATAAGCATCGTAACCGAGATCGGTAATAAATCCACTTTGTTCAGCGCCAAGAAGATTACCGGCACCGCGAATATCTAGATCACGCATAGCCACTTTAAATCCATCACCGAGTTCAGAAAATTCTTCAAGTGCAGCCAGACGCTTTCGTGAATCAGATGTAAGCACAGAGGATGGCGGCGTCAACAAAAGACAATACGCTTTCTTATTCGATCGTCCTACGCGACCACGCATCTGATGGAGATCACTTAATCCAAAAAGATGAGCTTGATTGATGATGATGGTGTTGGCATTGGGAATGTCGAGTCCGGATTCAATAATGTTTGTAGAGACAAGCACATCATACGCTCCTTCAATAAAGCGTACCATAACTTTCTCCAGCTTATCACCTTCCATTTGTCCGTGTGCAATACCAATGCGGGCATCGGGGACCATTCGGTAAATCACATTGGCGATCTCATCGATATCACTCACACGGTTGTGCACAAAAAATACTTGTCCTCCTCTTTTCATTTCCTTCATCACCGCATCACGAATGATGTGTTCATGAAACGTATGAAGCTCTGTTGTTACCGGCTGACGATTGGGGGGAGGTGTAGCGATCACGCTCAGGTCACGCGCGCCCATGAGAGAAAAATGCAATGTACGTGGTATTGGTGTGGCCGTAAGTGTAAGCACATCGATATTGACACGCATTTCCTTAAGCCGCTCTTTAACCTTAACACCAAACTTTTGCTCTTCATCAATAATCAGTAATCCGAGATCTTTAAACACCACATCCTTACCAACGATGCGGTGAGTTCCGATGAGGATATTGACCTTCCCCTCTTTAACATCTTCAAGGATTTCTTTGCTTTCCTTGTCGGTCTTAAACCGCGATAGGTATTCGACACGGACAGAAAATGCGGAGAGTCGATCAGAGAATGTTCGCTGATGCTGCATCGCCAGAATGGTTGTCGGCACCAGAACCGCTACTTGCTTTCCTTCGGCTACCGCTTTAAACGCTGCGCGTACGGCAACCTCAGTTTTTCCAAAACCGACATCACCGCATACCAGGCGATCCATAGGATGCGGCGACTCCATGTCTTTTTTCACATCCTCCGTTGCTTTGCCCTGATCCGGAGTATCTTCATAAATAAACGAAGATTCCAGTTCGGCCTGCAGGAAACTGTCTTTACTATAGGCATAGCCGGGAGCTTCTTTGCGTTTGGCGTACAGACTAATCAGTTCGCGGGCAATATCTTTTACTTTCTTTCGAACCTTCGCCTTCTTACCCTCCCATTCCCCTGTTCCCAGTTTGCTGATGATGGGTGGAGCCCCCTCTTTTCCACTGTAGCGCGAAATTTTGTGCAGCGAATGAATGCTGACATATAATAAATCATCGTCGCGGTAAATCAGACGAATAGCTTCCTGCTGTCGTCCGTCGACTTCCTTTTTTTCGAGTCCGGCAAACTTGGCAATTCCAAAGTCGATGTGCGTAACAAAGTAACCCGGTTGAATGGTGTAAAGTTCGCGCAGCGTACT
>JBMSPY010000035.1:0-12907 GCA_049423005.1 Cyclobacteriaceae bacterium | reverse complement strand
AACAACCCGTGCTTACACCTGGCCTTCTGCTGCGAATGCTCTTGGTTACGTTAGTGAAATATCTAAGGAACAGCTTAAGCGTGACGCCTCCCAATTTTATAAGCAAGGTGACTATATTGGCCAAAGTGGCATTGAAGCCTTTTATGAAGAACAACTTCGTGGAACACGTGGCGTTCGAAATATGTGGCGCAATGCTAAGGGTGTAGAAAAAGGATCTTTTAAGGATGGAAAATTCGATACCCTTTCGGTGCCCGGAACCAATCTGGTTTCAACTTTAGATATCGAGCTGCAGCGGTATGCTGAGTATCTGCTCTCCGGAAAGTCAGGTAGTATTGTAGCTATTGAGCCGGCAACTGGAGAAATATTAACGCTCGTTTCGGGTCCATCCTATGACCCTAATTTATTGACCGGACGAAACTATAGTCTCAACTATCAAAACATCAGCACGGATCCGAATAAGCCACTCTTTAATCGCCCGCTTATGGCTCAGTATCGGCCTGGTTCAATTTTTAAAGTCGCCCAGGCCATGATCGCGCTTGAGCAGGGAGTGATTACTCCGGATACCCGAATCCGATGCGACCGATCGATCATCAATTGTCATGGTGGTCATAGTAATGAGGATCTTAAAGGTGCAATTACGAATTCCTGCAATCCTTATTTTCATAATGTTTTTCGACGGATGCTTAGTCAGGGAGGAACAGGTGATCCGTTTCGCGATAGCCGATCTGGTTTGGAGGCATGGCATGAGAAGGTAGTTACATTTGGTTTTGGCTCCCCCCTTGGTGTTGATTTGCCTAATGAAAAGGGTGGGTTGATGCCTTCTGTTCCTTTTTATGATAAAGCCTACAGAAATAGGCCTTGGAAGTTTTCTAACATTTATTCCATTTCCATTGGAGAAGGTGAAAATCTTGTAGCACCAATCCAAATGGCCAATTTTGCTGCTACGGTTGCCAACCGGGGTTATTACTACACGCCGCATCTTATTAAATCGGTTGGTAATTCCGGACAGCCATTACCACAGTATCAGGTCAGGCACGCTGTAGCTATTGATTCTTCAAATTTTAGAATCGCTGTTGATGCGATGCAAAATGTGGTCGAGGCCGGAACAGCAACCCGGGCACGGCTTAAGGATATTGTTGTTTGTGGTAAAACCGGTAGTGTGCAGAATGATCCTAATCCAGAGCATTCTGTATTTATTGCTTTTGCACCTAAAGACGATCCTAAAATTGCCATATCGGTTTATGTGGAATATTCCGGAATGGGTGGAAGAGCGGCTGCTTCTATTGCCGGATTGATGATCGAGAAATACCTTAAGGGAAAAACAGATCGCCCTTATATTGAAGACTATGTTTTAAAAGGAGATTTTTTAGATTGAGAAAGGAAGAATCCATAATAAACGGAATTGACTGGATCAGTGTAATGATCTATGTCGCCCTTGTGTTGTTGGGGTGGGGCAATGTGTTTGCTTCGGTATATGACGAGTCTTTAAGTCAGTCGATGTGGGATCTCAAGATCAACTCAGGAAGGCAGATGATGTTCATCGGCATTTCCATTGTTCTGATTATTGGAATTCTGGCGGTCGATTTGCGCTTTTTTGAGGCAGTTGCTTATTTGATTTACGGTGTGATTCTTTTTTTAGTGCTCTTGGTTCCTTTCATTGGAAAAGAGGTTGGTGGAAACAAAGCATGGCTTGGTATTGGAAGTTTTGGTGTTCAGCCGTCCGAATTTGCCAAATTTGCGACTGCTCTGGCTATTGCCAAATTCATTTCTGTTCCGGCCTTTCGAATGGATCATTTTCGCGATAGGGTGGTAATCTTCGGACTGATGTTACTTCCTATGGCCTTAATTCTTTTGCAAAAGGATGTGGGAACGGCCTTAGTCTTTAGTGTGTTTATTCTTGTTTTCTATCGCGAGGGCATGTCTCCAATAGTATTGCTCACAGGCATTTCCGCCGCCTTAATCTTCCTACTTACTCTGCTTGTTCCGCAACAGCTGTGGTTACATGGAACAGTGGCAGCTACCTTTGCAGTAGTTATTTTATTAGGTAAGAAAAAGTGGAGGCGTATAATCACCCTTTCCCTTTCTGCACTTTTTATCATGGGATTAATCGAGAGTGCCGATTATGTCCTCACGAAAGTTCTGAAACCGCATCATCAAAACCGGATTAAGGCCTTGATTAACCCTGATGCTGACCCGCTCGGTTACGGATGGAACGTGACACAATCGAAAATTGCTATAGGCAGCGGAGGATTTTTAGGAAAAGGTTTTTTGAAAGGAACACAAACTAAGTTTGATTTTGTGCCCGAACAGGATACTGATTTTATCTTTTGTACCATTGGAGAAGAACACGGCTGGATTGGAAGTCTTCTGGTGATTGGTTTGTTCTGTGGACTATTTTTGCGGTTGCTGCAATTGGCAGAACGACAAAAAAGTAGGTTTTCACGGGTATACTTTTACAGTACCGTTTGCATTCTCTTCTTTCATTTTTCAGTCAATATCGGAATGACTATTGGCTTATTTCCAGTAATTGGAATTCCACTTCCATTTTTCAGCTATGGTGGATCATCGCTGATGGGCTTTACCATCCTGCTTTTTATTGCCCTGAAGCTGGACGCACACCGAGGTGAATTGCTGCAGCGCGTCTAGCAAACTGATCCTTTCTGGAGTAGGAGAATTATGCTTAAAGAAAGCGACGTTCAATCAGTGACCTGAAGTCCTGATATTCCTCTGATTCCTTATCCCATTCCGGGTAATTTAGGTCAAGAAAACGTTCAGCTTGAAGTAGCGTATCCATCATATCTAGCCGATCAATTGCTTGGCCGAAGAGGTCAAAATCACCATTAAACAAAAGCTTGGTGAACATGAATTTTTGATTGATGGTCAGGTGTTCCTTGAGTTTTAAAATTTTTTGCTTTTGAAAATTGTCAGCTAGGGTTGGTCGTGCGTCTTTTCCTAATTCATCATAGAGGCTTGTTTGCACTGGACCAGAACTTGGAACTTTTTTAGGTGGTGCAGGTTTTTGAAACTGAGTTTCAGATTTTTCAACTATGGGTTCTTTTTTCGGAACAATTCTAGGCGACTCAAGCAGGTCTTCCAGGGTAACTGCACGTACCGTTGCAAATTCGGCCAAATAGATTTCCGGATTTTCCGGCGAAAAGCCTTCTTCCAATACAAGATCCAGTAGGGCAAAGGCCTCCCGACCTGAAATGGTTTCAGTTGCTCCTTTTGTTCCTACACGATCAACTAATTTTTGAAGTGGGTTTTGATTGATCTTTAAGTAGCGGACAAGATTTTGTAAAGCAGGAATCGAAACTTTTCCCTGTCCTCCGGTATCCAGCGCTTCTGCGTAATAATCATACGGGGATAGGATAAGTAGCAAGGCATCGGACGTTGCTTTTTCAAGCAAGGGTTCAAAATCTTTGCGTGAGATGGAAATATGTTTTGAAAGTGTATTGCTGAATGCCGTAAAGGCTTCTGTGACTTCCGGATGGTTAAAATCAAAATATGGACTTCTCAACCTGTTTGACTCTTCTTTCCATGTAATCATCAGACTGTGTACGATGAATAAATTGACCTGCCGGACGGGGCTGAGCGTTAAAATTTCCTGGCCACTGATGCGCTCGCTTTTGCTAAAAAAATTATTGAGTACCGCCGAATTGAAAGCTGAAGCGTATCGTTTGATTTTATCAGAAGATATTTTCTGGTCCATGGTTTTAGAACAGACAAAGATAGTCATCACAGCATATAATCCGTCTGCTTCTGTAAATTGCACGGATGTTTCAGGAACCCAGGGTTTTCAATCAGGATCAATCCCCCCGTACGGGCTGGATAGAGGTCATTTGTGGATGTATGTTTTCAGGAAAGACCGAGGAACTAATTCGGAGGCTCAATCGGGCTATAATTGCCAATCAAAAGGTAGAGATTTTCAAACCTTTGCTGGACAACCGCTATCACGAGTCCGATATCGTTTCGCACGCCGACCGCTCCATTCGGTCCAGGGCTGTAGCAACAGCCAACGATATACTGCTTAATGCCGGTGATTGTGATGTAGTAGGTGTTGACGAGGCCCAGTTTTTTGATCCAACTATTGTTGATGTTTGTAATGCCATGGCAAATTCTGGAAAGCGGGTGATTGTGGCCGGCCTGGATATGGATTTCGAAGGAAAGCCATTTGGTCCGATGCCTAACCTGCTTGCCGTAGCGGAATATGTAACCAAAGTACATGCTATTTGTGCCCGAACGGGTGATCTGGCTTCTTACTCTTACCGTCTGATTGATGAATCAGGTCAGGTGCTTCTTGGTGAAAAAGAAGCTTACGAAGCCCGAAGCCGAAAGGCCTTTTTGGATGGTATGAAAAATCGCAAAAAATAAAATCTGAATTTAATCATGAGCGATATCCGGCTTACCCAATATTCGCATGGCGCAGGATGCGGTTGTAAAATTGCGCCCTCTGTATTAGAAACCATGCTCCACTCGGAACTGCCAAAGGATCTTTTTCCAGGACTTCTGGTTGGTAATGAGTCTAAGGACGATGCAGCGGTATTTGATACTGGAAACGGAGAGTGTATTGTGAGTACTACCGATTTTTTCATGCCCATCGTGGATGACCCAAGAAAATTTGGTGCCATTGCTTCGGTTAATGCGATCAGTGATATCTATGCCATGGGTGGTCGTCCCTTGATGGCTATTGCCATTTTAGGTTGGCCGGTCAATAAACTTTCGGCTACAGTAGCCCGAGAAGTACTGGAAGGCAGTCGTGAAGTATGTAAGGAAGCGGGTATTCCTTTGGCCGGAGGTCATAGCATCGATAGTCCTGAGCCGATATTTGGTCTTGCAGTCACCGGCCTGGTATCCAAACAAAATTTAAAACGAAACGATACGGCGCGTACTGGCTCGCTGCTCTACCTGACGAAGCCTTTGGGTGTTGGGATTGTAACCACAGCTCAAAAGAAGGGTCTCGTAACTGAAGCGCATCTTGCTGCAGCCGTAACCTCGATGTTGACTTTAAATAAACCGGGTGCGCATTTTGGACAGCTTCCTTACGTGAGTGCCATGACTGATGTGACGGGCTTCGGTTTGTTGGGCCACTTGACAGAGGTTTGTGAAGGAAGTGGATTATCTGCCGAGATTAATTTTTCGGCGGTACCTAAATTCAATTTTTTGGATGGTTATCTGGAGCAGCGGTCAACACCTGGAGGTACTCAACGAAATTGGGATAGTTACGGTCACAAGATCATTGGTGTTGATGAAAAAATGCGAAACATTTTAGCGGATCCGCAAACCAGTGGGGGTTTATTGGTTTGTGTCGATCCGGGTGCTGAAATGGATTTCGAATTATCAGCCGCTCAGATTGGCCTTCAGCTTAAGCCTTTCGGGAGATTAAAAGAAAAGTCTGCTGAATTGATTGTAGTGAGAAGTTGATGAATCTGAATCACTCCTAATTTTTCAATTCAATATTTTTTGGAGTAGGTGCTTCCATGGCTCCGGCCTGAGCCTCTTGTTGTTGAAAGGTTTTCTCCAAACTTTCCATAGAAATAGCCTTGGTCCGGCGATCGTTAGTTGGATTAAGCTTCATGGCTTGTTCTGTTTGGGCAATTTCTCCGATCATGGATTCTGGAAGTTCCCGCTGGACACGACCGATCAATTCCAATAAATGGCCATTAAAATACTGGTCAACCTGTATTCGCCTCTTGGAGGCATAAATCAGACTGCCGATAATTCGGCAGATGGCCTGCCGTTCTTCTGGACTAAGCTGTTCAACAAATTCATAACTTTCGAGTTGCTGAAGGGTAACCAGAACGGGCTCCAGTGCGTCTAGTGTGATTACATATACCCGATAATCCCCCTTATCGAAGCTGAAGGTATCCAATACTTCTGCAGCATTGTTGGGAATAACCATGTACATATCTTTTCTGACATTTTCCTGTCCTGCATATTTTTTAGCCTGTTCCGATTGGGTTCGGATGTAGTTTTTGAAATTGCCTAAGTCATCAGAGGCCGGGCTTTTTGCATCAAATACAACCATTTCACCGGCGATGCGTACGGCATTATCGGGTTTGCCACGAAATGGAAACTCCGTGATATACTCCATGGCCCGTTGACTGCAAATGCGCCGTATGGTTTGCTCAACCATATGTTCATGTGCCGCCCAGGTGTTTTTAAGTTTTTCCTGTTGTTCCTGAAGGTTGTCCAATTCTTTTTGATGGAGACTCGCTTTTTCCCGCTCAAAAATTTCCTGTGCTGTAATGGCTTTCTGAAGCTGCTGCTGAAATAGCTCTCTTCTTTGCTGCTCTCCCTCTCTGACTTTGAGTATCGTATCTTCCCTTTGCCTTAAGGTATCTTCTCGCTCCTTCAGGCGCTGGTTCAAAAATTGAACTTCCTGTTGATGTTTTTCACGTTCGCCACGTCGTTCACCATCCAATCTGGCCAATTGTTCCTTGAAGTCTTCGATTTGTCGCTGAAGGTTGTTGCGGTCGTTTTCAAGTAATTGTTTTTGGGTGGCTAAATCATTTTTTTCTTCAGCACTACGCTTGGCGTTAGCCATTTGCTCGGTAACCTCTTCCCATGCACCAGCTGCAAGCTTGCTCAATTCGGACCAACTGAATAATCTTTTCCAAAAGGAATAATTTCGGAAGGTTTCGAAGAAGTTTCTTAATTGAGGCAGATGATCCATCATACGCTTACCGTTTTGGAGCTTTTAATTCAAATTACCAGAAACAGATTATAGACCGGTTACAATCTGCGGCACCGGATTTATTTTTTCTGCCGCTCGACCTTTACAACAAAATACTTTGTGTCGCCCCGCCATGGAAATTGAGCATAGCGCTCAATATAATGGAGGCTCACCCGCTCCCCTGACAGCGAAGCGGCTTCTAATTCCTGGATGACAAATGCCTCCTTACCGTCTACTGAAAATTCGAAGCTTTCAATAACCCGATCCTGACTCTTTACGGCCCCGTATGGCAAGAGGCTCAGTTGTCCTTCGTACGTTTTGAAGACATATCCCTTCCTGGAGATTTTAACAACGGTTCCGGAGCGAACACCTTCGCTATACGTGCCCCAATAATAAAAAGCAAATAGTGCTGCGCCAATAAGCAGAATAATCAAAAGGGTAATGCGCAGAAATTTCATAGGGGAGACCTATACGGTCATAATTTCAGCTTCCTTCTTTTTACTCAGGCCGTCGATCTTTGTAATGAAATCATCGGTTAGTTGCTGCACCTCTTCCTCAGCATTCTTGATATCGTGTTGGGATGCACCTTTGATTTTCTTGAGGGATTCATTTGTTTCTTTTCGGATGGCGCGAATAGCTATCCGACCTTGCTCACACTCAGTGTTTACCATCTTTACCAGATTTCGACGACGCTCTTCAGTAAGCATTGGAATATTTATAATTACCTGAAGTCCATCGTTTTGAGGTGTGAGTCCGATATTGGCAGCCATAATGGCTTTTTCAATTTCTGGAATGAGTTGTTTTTCCCAGGGCTTAATGAAGAGTGTTCTGGCTTCGGGTGCAGTAACAGAGGCAACCTGATTTAAGGGACTATTCACTCCGTAATACGGAACGATGATTCCATCCAACATAGTTGGAGAGGCCTTTCCTGCACGAATTTTTACCAATTCATTTCCAACGTGAGCAAGTGCTTTACCCATTCGCTCCCGTGCGTCTTCCAGAAACAATTCGATTTCTTCCATAAACGATTTCTTTCAAATTATTTTAAACAATAAGGGTTCCTGCGGGTTCTCCGCTGGCAATTCGAAGTAGATTACCTGAGGCATTCATATCAAAAACAATAATGGGAAGCTTGTTTTCCATGCACAGCGTAAAAGCAGTCATGTCCATAATATTCAAGCTGCGTTCATAGGCTTCCTGAAACGTTAGGGTATTGTATTTAACTGCATCAGGAAATTTTTCTGGGTCTTTGTTGTAAACGCCATCAACGCGTGTTCCTTTCAGCACCACATCAGCCTGAATTTCAACAGCACGTAAGCTGGCTGTTGAATCGGTTGTGAAATAAGGGTTTCCGATACCCGCACCGAAGATAACTATTCTGCCTTTTTCGAGGTGACGAATGGCACGACGGCGAATGAACGGCTCACATACCTGTTCAATCTTTATTCCGGACATCAGGCGGGTTGACATGCCGAGCTGCTCTAGTGCACTCTGTAGGGCCATGGCATTGATAACTGTGGCCAGCATGCCCATATAGTCGCCCTGAACCCTGTCAATTCCTAAAGCCTCGGCCTGACCTCCACGAAAGATGTTGCCTCCGCCAATGACGATGGCGATCTCTACGCCCTGTTCTTTGACTGTGAGGATTTCTCTGGCATAACGCTCGAGTATATCGTGGTCGATACTACTTTTCTTGGAACTGCTCATCAGGGCCTCGCCACTGAGTTTCAGTAAGATGCGTTTGTATTTCATCGTGCAGGGTATTCTTGCAAAGATAAGGGTACGGGGCACTATTTCAGACAGCCGAGCTACAGATTTAATAACTCATCCGTAAGGAGAATGTCATTCGCTCCAACTCATGTAAATTCGGGCTTGTATATGGCCTATCCGATTTAATTCGAATCCTCCAAACTCATGAATTTTGTCAGAAAAAACCACTCCGATGATACACTAAGGGATTTGTACAAGGCAATACTCTTTCCCCGAATGATCGAAGAGAAAATGCTGGTGCTCCTTCGTCAGAACCGTATCAGTAAATGGTTCAGCGGAATAGGTCAGGAAGCTGTCGCCGCCGGTGTAACAGCAGCGCTCGAACCCGACGAATACATTTTACCCATGCATCGCAACTTGGCCGTATTTACTGGTCGCAAGATGCCTTTCGATAAACTTTTCGCGCAATGGCAGGGTACCATGATGGGTTATACCAAAGGTCGTGATCGCTCCTTCCACTTTGGAAGTAATGAACATCATATTGTTGGAATGATTTCACACCTGGGTCCTCAAAATGGAGTGGCCGACGGCATTGCCTTAGCGGATAAAATTCGAGGCGCCAAAAAAGTTACAGCTGTATTCAACGGTGATGGAGGAACAAGCGAAGGTGATTTTCATGAAGCCGTGAATTTGGCTGCAGTATGGGATCTGCCCGTCATCTTTATTGTTGAAAATAACGGATACGGTTTAAGTACTCCGAGTGCTGAACAATTTCGTTGCAGCCAAATTGCCGATAAAGCCATTGGATACGGCATCGAAGGAATTACAGTTGACGGGAACAATATTCTTGATGTGTATGAGGCTGTGACCAGAATTGCTGGAAAAATGCGGCAAGACCCGAAACCAGTACTACTGGAGTGTATGACTTTTCGCATGCGTGGTCATGAAGAAGCCAGCGGAACCAAATATGTTCCGAAGGACCTGATGGATGCCTGGGCAAAAAAGGATCCGCTTAACAACTATGAATCTTGGTTGCTTCAGGAAGGCATCATCGATCAGCATTGGATTTCCTCCATTCGTGAGGACTTCAAAATCCATATTGAAGCAGGTCTTGAAACAGCCTTTCAGGAAACACATCCGGAAGCGAGTACGGAAACAGAACTCAATGATGTGTACGCACCATTTACTCAAGTGGTTCATGAGCCTTCCGGAAATGCTCCGACGGAAAAAAGATTCATCGATGCCATTAGCGATGGCTTGCGGCAATCCATGGAGGTTAATCCTGATTTGGTTTTGATGGGTCAGGATATTGCAGAGTATGGTGGCGTTTTTAAAATCACGGAAGGATTCACTGAAAAATTTGGAAAATCCCGCATACGCAATACCCCGATTTGTGAGGCGGCAGTAGTGGGAGCAGGCTTGGGTCTAAGCATCAAAGGAATGAAGTCTATGGTCGAAATGCAGTTTGCTGATTTCGTGACCGAAGGCTTTAATCAGATTGTTAATAATTTGGCTAAAATACATTGGCGCTGGAGCCAGCCTGCAGATGTTGTAGTACGCATGCCAACAGGAGCCGGAACGGCAGCCGGACCTTTTCATAGTCAAAGTAATGAAGCCTGGTTTTTTCACACCCCTGGTTTGAAGATAGTGTATCCATCAAATCCATTTGATGCCAAAGGTCTGTTATGTGCTGCTATTGAGGATCCCAATCCTTATCTCTATTTCGAACACAAATTGATGTATCGGTCTATACGTGGCCTGGTACCAGATGAATACTACACCGTGGAAGTAGGTAAAGCGGCTCATGCCGCGCACGGTTCTGACCTAACAATTGTGACTTATGGAATGGGAGTCCATTGGTCAATGGATGCACTCAGGGATATGCCGGATGTAACAGCCGATGTAATTGACCTACGCACGCTTCTTCCATGGGATAAAGAGACCGTTGCTGAGAGCGTCCGGAAAAATAATCGCGTGTTGATTGTCCATGAGGATACGCTGGTTGGAGGAATTGGTGCTGAAATTGCCGCTTGGATTAATGAGAATTGTTTTGAGCATCTGGATGCTCCTGTTCGTCGTGTGGCTTCTTTGGATACGCCAATACCCTTTGCCCCAACGCTTGAGGCTAACTTTCTTCCGGCCGGCCGTCTGGCTACTGCCATCCGCGACCTGGTACGCTATTAATCAAGCACTTAAGATTTGCTACCTTTAGGGTCCAATTGCAGACTCTTGTTGGTTTTAAGGCCATTTTCCAAGCTTAGTTTAACAGGAAGGATTTTTTCGACAATCCTAAGCGCTACCCTCATATTTTGTGGGGGAATGGCATTAGGTCAGAACACCAAAGGTGACCGTCCTGCGCCTGTGCAACGTCCGGCTGTTGAAAAAGGATCATCTCAACGCTTTTTCGGAAAGCGCATTAAGCCAATCACCAGAGGTCAAATTCGTACGACCCCACCGCGTCCCATTGAATCGAATCGGAGTCCTTTTGTAAATAATCCATCCCGGAAACCCTCCACCGGGGACCGTCCATCTGTGTCACCCCGTCGAGTTAAAACACCAGCTTCCGCCTCTCGAAGCGGTGAAGTTTCTGTCCCAGGGTACAACCCTTACGTAAATAATCCATCATATACTCCATCCAAGTCTGATCAACCCTACAGAGGACGAACAGCCTCTGGAAAAAGGTTGGTTACCCGAAAACCAGAAAATCGTTCTGTAAATATTTACGTAATGTCCGGGCCAAAAATTCGAAAGGCTCCGCCAGAGCCAACTCCCAGTGAGCGAGCTTGGACAGAAAATAGAACGGCCACAGGTAAAAAGATTGTTGAACGGAAACCGACGCAAAGCAGTCAAAATATTTATGAACGAAGGGGTAACGGCTCGACCAGGTCACTTACTGATTCAAAAATTTCAGAACGCAAATCTCTTCGCCCGGATCTACCGCCACGTACGGTTCGTTCCAGCGATGGAACGGTTGTAACACGCACTCGACTTGCAGCACAATCCATTTCCAGTACTTTTCTTACTCCTCGAAAAAATAATGTGTATTGGGGAAAGTTTTCTCCAAATCGAGAACGCATCACCACGGATATGTATGGTCGGCCTCTCCGGAGATTAGACTATAGGTCGGCTGTTAAAGAAATTATACCGGGCGATACCCTACCTAATGTTGATCGTCAAACGCGGAGGGAATCGCCAGCCTATGCAAAAAATCCAGGTGCTCGTTCAATCACCCGAACCGGATTGGCTTGGCAAGGGGATATTTCGGGAAAAAAATTACGTGAATCATCTCGCGACCCGAGAAGAGCTGGTCGTGCTGAAGCAGGTAAACTTCTATTCAATCAACCTAAATTTCCAGGTGCCGGCACAAAATCATCGCCCCGGTCTCCAGGAGCCTTAGCTAACCTTGGAGGACGAGGAACTTCACCTCGATTGGCAACTAACCAAATGAAGATGATTTCTGGTACTGCATCTATGATGCGTAAGGGGGTTGCGCGTCCGAATCAGGCAGCTATTGGATTATCAAGGCAAATGCGAAAACCAGGTGCATTGAATCTGACTGGGATTAAGTCACAATCCAAAGGTAGGTTAAGTGCCTCACCATTTGCCTTCAAAAAACAATCCTCTTTTTCGGGTCAATCCTCTTTATCCCGAAGAGGGATAGCTGACCAACGACGGTTCTCCGAGCTTTCGGAAGCCAAGTTGCTCAAAGCAAAAAATGCTACAGGATCAATCGCTGGCCTGAGTACACAAGGAAAAGTCCGATCACAAAAGATCAAGATCCCGTCACCTGCTCAACAAAAAAGAGTTTGGGATAATCAAGTCTATTCTGGTGGAAATTTTGGTGCTATAGGATCTCCCTGGTCATATAAAAAACCGAGTGTAACTCAGCGGTATGAAAATGCTGCACTTCGAAAAGCTTCTGCACGCAGAAATAATAATCTGGAAGGAACTGGTTATCGTTTTAGTAAGATGGGGGAGAGGAGCTACAATAGATTTCTATCAAATAAAAATCAAGATCCATCGGCAGGAATCTCAGAAGGTTCATTCCGCCGTGTTTTCGGTCAGTTTCAGCCATTCGAGGCAAGCCCTATTATGGGCTCAACCTTCGGTGGATTTCAGGTCAGGAATGGCAAAGATGGGAAACCCACCTCACGTCAAAATGTACGAATTCAGGCTTCACAACGGCAATTTAAAAATCGCACAGGCTTTCAATTGGCTACAGGAATTAATCGAAGTCCGATGGAAATTCGTCAGAGAGGTGTAGATGTTCGGCGGGCAGATGTTGGTGGATTTCATCAATTGAATCTTTCCAAATATGGCAGTCAGGCTGGTTCTTCCCTGGGGATTGATGTGCCGTTTGATTTTGCCATTCGTGTTAAACCGAAATCCTTGGATATTCGGTCCGAAAAGAATGTGTACAACCGCGCAGATGTTGGCGGTGTTTCTGCTCAGGTAAGAATGTATTCATCCTTCGATCGTCGCCGTTCGGCAATGGTGGCTAGCGGATACCGAGGTAATTTAAAG
>JBMSPY010000034.1:0-13385 GCA_049423005.1 Cyclobacteriaceae bacterium | reverse complement strand
GCCCCCGCAAACATATCTCCCGCTCCATTGGTATCGACGGCTTTTGTACTGAAGGGTTGAATTTTAATTTGCAACTCCCCATCGTAAACCAGAGCACCATTGGCACCAAGCGTAATGGCAAACTGTTTCGACAGCTCCCTCATTTTTAAAGCTGCATCATCAATATGGGAGGTGCCTGTAACCATCATAGCCTCTTCCTCATTACAGAATAACATGTCAACGCTGGCGCCTATTACTTCAGTAAACTGTTTTCCAAAGAATCGAACCATATTCGGATCACTTAATGTGAGCGAAACTTTGGCATTGGCTTTTTCGGCAATTCGTTTAGCCTCGATCATCGTCTCAGGTCCTCGGGAACTAGCTACCAAGTAACCTTCCAGATAAACGTATTTGGATTGCCTCAATGCTGCTATATCTAAATGCTCAGGGGTCAGATTGGAGCTGATACCTAAAAACGTGTTCATGGTACGGTCGGCATCAGGCGAAGTCATCACCAAACACCGGCCAGTGTGGCCTTCCGGACAGCCATCAGAGTCAAGATTTGAATCCACGCCATTTCGGGCAAGGTCCTTGAGAAAGAATTTTCCTAACTCATCTTTGGCGACTAGACACGAGTAAAAACTTTTTCCACCAAACTGACTAACAGCTATAACGGTGTTACCTGCTGATCCGCCACAGGACATTTTACTCCTTCCCATTTCAATAACGCCCATCAATTCATGCTGACGTTTTTCATCAACCAAAGTCATTACTCCTTTCTCCACGCCATTGCGCGAAAAAAAAGATGCATCGACTTCGGTAACGATATCGACCAGGGCATTACCTACACCATACACGTCATACTTCATAGCTTTATTGATTAATGTGCGCCATTCAGGCCCAGACCTTCAGACCTTCAGAACAGTTGCGGCAAATATCGATATCTGCACGTGAATTCAGTATAGAGGCTCTGAATTGTTGATACCTTTCTCCAGACCAAATTTCTTGAAAGGACTGATTGCGAAGATCACCCATCACATACTTGCCGTCCTTATCAAAACAACATGGTAATACCCGACCATCCCAGGTAACCACACTGCTACTCCACATCTTCCAGCATTTATTGTCCCATGAACTTCGGATGGCCCACGTACCGTCGCCGCGCTGTGCGTAACGGGAGTACTGTTGGTTTTCGGGAATCAGCGGAGATCCGTTTTCAAAGTCATAAAGCTGTGCCGTTTTAATCTTTACGGCGTCTACGCCAAGCTCCTCAGCAAAACGCTGAAGCGCCTCAACTTCATGCTCATTGTGCCGAACAACCAAAAATTGAAAAACAATAAAGGGATGCGTAGAGCGTGTTTGCCTTTTAGCCTCAATTAAATTCTTAGTTCCTTCAATCACTTTAGAAAGCTTCCCTCCTATTCGGTATTTTTCATAGGTGTCCTGTGATAGTCCATCGATAGAAATAATGATTCGGTCAAGTCCGCTCTTCACAACCTGGTGAGCCGTTATCGGATCAAGAAAATGCGCATTCGTAGAAGTTGTCTGATAGATGCCTCGTTCAGAGGCGTAGGATATCAAATCCAAAAATTGCGGATGTAAAAAAGGCTCACCCTGAAAATAGAATGTCAGATTCGTAAGCCAGGGATGTAACTCATTTATAATTTTTTGAAACAAATCAGTCTGTAAGTTTCCCGTTGGCCTGGTGAAAGAACGTAGTCCGCTAGGACATTCCGGACACCGTAGATTACAAGAAGTAGTAGGTTCAATTGAAAGACTTAGTGGATATCGGGAAGGTTTTACGCGTCCGGTTATTCTGGATTGATGATAGGAACGCCATACCTGAGCAGCATTATTTAATTTCTGCATCGACTGGCGGGCGAACCAGCCTTGCGCCTCATTCCATTTCGAAGAAAAATTCACTGTGTGAAGTTAAAAGGCCCGGATTACTTTTCACGAACCTCAAAAGAATGTTCAGCAAAAAATGGCCTTCCGTCTTCGGTAACACCTTCAATACGTACCTTAAAAGGGCCAGCGACATCACCGGTGGTAAACCGGAAGGAATAGCGACCCTGATTATCGGTCTGTTGTGACGAGCGCCAATCCAACACCAGACGAAGGTCAGGAACACGTGGGTCATTGGAAACAGTTTCGGAAGAGGAGACGGATGCATTCAATCCATTCACTGTTAGAATACTGTTGGCTTCAAATTCTGTGATGGCCTTGGGGTTTCGGGTTTTGACTAAGACGACTCCATTGCGGCCTAGGTAACCAAATCGGGCAAGCTTTTGAACATTGCGAACAATTCGGATGGAGATCAGCTCTGCCGGATCAATGCCCATAAAATAATCGGTGTCTTTGGTCATTTGTCCGTCAATAATGTATAGAGGATCGCCAGTTGATAAAATGGGGGTATTGGTCAGAACCGGACTATACAAGAACACACGTACAGCAGAACGCCCATTGCTTTTGCGGTGTTTCAAAGCAGGAACAATTTCCCGAATCACATCTTCAAGGGTTGGAAATACAACGTAATCATCAATTTGTACAGACACGTCAGCACCCTGAAGAGCTTGTTCAAATGTGGAGTTGGGATCGGGCTGCTCAACTGGCAGAGTCGTGGTTGCTGACCTAAAGAAGCGGTAAGACTTATCTGTCGCCTTTTTTCGGATCATAAAATCAGCAAATCCATCTCGTGAAAAAAGCACCTTATGTTGAGGCGCACGCTGAGATGATACGGAGTCGCGGTCGAGCCGCAGCACAGCCTCAATCGTCGAATCTTTACGGTGCACGGAATAGAAGAGCTTATCTTCTCCTGTAAAATCAAAGTAAACAGGTGAATCAAATGAGCCATCCTTAATGTCTACTTCATAACCCATCAATTTATTTTGAAGGAATAGCATTACTGTGGTGGAGTCACGGAAGGATCCTCCATCTCTTCGTTGAACAGAACCTGAAAATCTAAGAATAGACTGGAATGGATACGGCGGCCGGTAACCCTGGTCATTCCAGTTGGCTGGAAGCCAATTCTCCTGAACAGCCACCAAATCATCAGGAACAGTAAGAGCATTTTTAAAATGAAGAGGAATGGAATTACCCTGGTATTTCTGCAACAAGGATAGCGGGCCAGCAGATGAAAGACTAGTGTGGACACGATCATCGGTAACGGACACCTGAAATGTTCCGCGAAGTGGGCGACCCCTATCATCATTCAGGATTATTTCAGCGTCGGTTGTTGTTCGCAACCCAGGTGTGGAATTCTTTAATTCAATGCGTACTACAGGTTGTTCATCCAATACAGCCCATTGACGAGCAGCCACTATTTTCCGAGCGGCATCAAGTATCAGAATCTGATAATAGCCATGGTCTCTGCGCTGAGGTAGCTGATAATAGATAGAATCGGTGTATTCGGAAACAGCAAAAAGCTCCCGTGCTTCACCCTTTCCCAAGAGAAGAGCGTGAAGATCTTTACTGGAAAATCTTTTGGGTGGAAAAGCTATCCGAACCATTCCTTCACGTTCCCGCAGGTAAACTGAAACACCATCCGATTTGGCAGCTAGTGACAGACTTTTTAATCCTGCGCTGGTTTGAGCCTCTAAATCTTCACCTTCTTTTGGCTTTATAGAAAGTGTTGAAATACCGGAGGCTACTGCATATACAATACCAAGTTCACCTGATCGCGAACCAATAATTTTTATCGGACTTCCTAACGGTAGCGCCTGGTAGCGAATAACCAAATGGTTCAAAGCCTCTGCAATTAAATTTCCTCCTTCCGGATGGATAGAAATAAAGGGGACGGCAGGTGGCGGTTGTAGTGAGCGTTCACGCACCACTTCCAGGGTATGGAAGAAGAATGTTTCTTCCCCAAAATTTCGCATCCAGTTCGTAAATGCCCGTAACAGAAAAAATCCCTCCGGAATATTTACAGGGATGACCAGATAGGAGTCGGTCTGACCAGTGGCCAACAAAGCATTCTGGCGATGAATAATACGGCCCGCCTGATCGGCAAGCTCCAGATTCAGAATCTGTCGCTGTGCAAAAATTTTACCAGATGGTTCGTAAACAGCTGCATGAAACCGGATGGTATCGCCTGGAGTAACTTTATCCTGAGATAGAAAAAGTACCAGGCGCGTTCTCGGGTGTTTATTTTGAAATGCAGTAACCTCATTGGCCACTGATCGTTTTTGTGCCCATGCTTGACTGGAGCAGGCGGCAATTACAATTACACCTATGATAAGCAGACGCAGCATTACCAGAAATCAGGTCGGTTGGTGGTAGCGGAAGGATCTACTTTTAGACAACTGCCGCGTATGGTGTCGATTGGCAGTACCAGGTCAGGAGCAAATCCCGGAAACAGAAATAATGTTCTTTTGCTCACTCCGGAGGCAGAGAAAAGACCAAGCACTTCTTCATCAGGAGTCAAGGCCTTAATATTACCCCGTGCTAAAGCATTTGGTGGTTGGAAAAGACTAGTAGCCCCGTCCTTTTGATCGCGAACAGCTTGCCAGAATTCATAGGTGTTTTGATTCAAACTCAACTGTTCAACTTCCACGTGAAATTTTTCATAAAACAACCGACGGTCGAGCGGAACAAAACCAACCAAAATATCATCAAAATTTTGCCCTTGCGTAAACCGATCGTCTGATAACACCGGTCTTTCAGAAAATGTGTTCAGCCAGCAGGTACAGCAAACGCAGGGGCCAATCTGTTCAATACCATTTGTGCCAACACGCTCCGTAACCCGATAACCACTGCAAGGCAGCGGATCCGGGAAGGTGCCCCGATCGGTTATACGAGTCTTCAACTCAGGAAAGGTCAGAATCTTATACGTGCCAGTCATCTTCCACCGGAGCAGTCGCGCATCGCCGGCAGCTTCGCCATCAACATAAATCTGGAACCCACGGAGCGGAACTTCCTGTCCGTTGATTACTTCGATTTTTGAAATGTAGGAATACTTCAGCTCGTTTAATTGACCAGCAGGTTGAATCGTCTCTGGTTCGGATTCATATTGTTTACCATCAACTGTTTTAATGGTGATGTAATAGCTTTTACCAACCTGCCCCTGCATAACACCACGCGTTTGATAGACGCCGCGATCCACCTCCACAAATGCTTCCTGATTTCCATCGTCATCATGTAAAATCACTTCAGCACCAAATTCAGTTACTGGATTTTCATAACGATCATCGATAACAAAAGACTTGAACAATTTAACAGTGTAAGGCCCCGGATCGTTGGTGATCATTCCATCCACTACCAGCAGCGGCAGGGATCCGGGAACTTTAAATTCAATCGGACTGATGCACGATACAGCCAGAATCATCAATGCCGGAATGATGCGCAGAATGGATACAGAAAAGCGGCGCTGCATCATGGTTAAAATTTAAAATTATAGGATACTGAAGGAATCATTGTTCCGATTACCGAAATGGTATAAGCATTGAAAATGCCGTTGGGTTGTCCTTTGAAAAACACTGTGTAGGGATTTCTTCGGCCATACAAATTGATCACCGACAAGGACCATGATCCGGAAATGCGTTTGTTACGACGGTGACCACCTTCCAGAACCACGCCTAAATCCAGGCGGTGGTAATCGGGAATTCGGTACTGGTTACGTTCGGAAAAGTTACCGATAGAAATATTATCAATAACATAACCAGCAAATGGCGCCGAAACTGGCCGGCCGCTTCGGAAGGAAAAATTGCCGGTAAAAAATATACGTCGTGAAATACCGTAGCGCCACTGTACAGTAACAGTATGAGGCTGGTCAAAATTAGAAGCGTATTCTTTTCCTTTATTAATTTTTTCACGCTCCGTCGGACCATCGACCGTGCGTAAAGACCGAGACCAGGTGTAGCTGGCGGTGCCTTGAAGTCTTCCGGCATTGCGGGTAAAAGAAAATTCAGCACCATACGCTTTTCCGATTCCTTGCAACAGGTCGGTTTCAAGTTTGTCATTAAGGATTAGCTGCGCTCCATCCTTAAACTCCAACACATTGTACATGTTCTTGTAAAAGCCTTCGATGAAACCCTCCCACTTTTTTTCTTTTCTGAGCTGATAGTAGCCTAGCGAAATCTGATCGGCATACTGCGGTTTAAAGTAAGTACCGCTTGGAAGCCAGATATCCACAGGGGTAACTGCGGTTGTATTAGTAATCAAATGGAGGTATTGATACGCACGATTAAACCCAGCTTTAATAGAGGCATTTTCATTAAAGGAAAGTCTTGCTGAAAGGCGGGGCTCCAGTCCATTCCAAGTGCTGATCTTTTCCTTCTTTCCGTAGGACGTTACACCAGTATAATTGATCATCTCCAATGGCTTACCCGGCACATATTGATTTACATCTCGCGGACCCAATTCGTCGAACCAGGAATACCGAACTCCTGCCTCCAGAAATAACTTCTCACCAACCGTAATGGCATCGCTCAGATAAAGAGCATGCTCTGCCGACTGCTGTTCAGGCATGATGATCTGAGAAGTATTGGACTCTGAGGTTGGAATAAGTCTTCCGGGGTCGAACCCATACCAGGTGCCTTGATAACCAAATGAAAATTTCTGACTGGACAGAGGCTGCCAGGTGAAATCAGCCTTAAGAGTCGGATAGGTAATGCGGTACGATAAATCAAATCCCGAAGCTGGCGCAATGTTGGTGACTGTGTACTCATAACTACCCATTCCGGCAGATAGTGATCCTTGCAAGGAGTTGGTGATGGTTTTATCGAAACGCAAAGAAAAAACCTGATTCTTCCAGGAGTACGTAGAGTCGCCACTGATGCGGAAACCATCGCTGCTACCGTACCAGGAAGCTGCAATTCGTGCCTTATCTGAAAACCGATGAGAAAGTTTTACTGTGGCATCATAAAAAGATACCTCGGCATCGGTGAGATCAGAATAGTTGGTCCGAATGCTATTGAGCAACCAATCAGAATAGGTCGAACGCACAGAGGCGGCGACTGAAGTTTTGTTTTTGATAATAGGTCCATTGACCTGAAGTTGGGCGGACAACAAACCAATTCCTCCGCCACCTTGCCATTTCGTGGAATTGCCTTCAGCAGATGTAAGATCGAGCACAGAGGAAGCTCTACCTCCAAACTCAGCCGGGATGCCTCCGCGATAAAAATTGACCGATCGGATGGCGCTCGCATTAAACGCTGAAAAAAATCCAAAAGCATGCGAGGTGTTGAATACCGGAACACCATCGTATAGCACCAGGTTTTGATCCACACTGCCACCACGGACATTAAATCCGGAAGCTGCCTCGCCGGCCGTGGTAACCCCAGGCAGAGCCTGAATCTGTTTAACAATATCTACCTCACCCAATAGCGCCGGAAGTCGGCGAATTTCCTGAATGCTGATTTTGGATTGACCGATCCGAGCCGTAGTCACTTCTGTTGAAGCACGGTCAACAACAACCACTTCTTCGAGAAGAACCGGCGTTTCCTCCAGACTTACCGCAATCTCTCCATCGATGTAGGCATTCAGGTCGATTATTTTTTCATCGTAATTGATGTAATTAACACTTACGACATGGGCGCCTGAAAACATTTCGGCTTCAAATCGACCATTCGCATCTGTAACCACTCCTGCGTTAAGATCTGAGATGAGTATGGTGGCTCCGGACACCGGTTCGTTGGTCTTTGCATCTTTGACTATTCCGGAAAGCTTAACCCGAGTGCCAGGCCTGAATTGCTCCTTGTTCCCCAGCTCAATTTTCTCAGGTTTTCTTGATTCCTTGAAAGCTGTGGTAAGAAGATCCTGGTGGAGCATCTCACGTGCCGGATCTCGGACAATAACCACGGACCGACCATTGAGCTCGTAAAAACTCAAATCGGTATTTTCAAAAACCGTCATCAGCAATTGCTGGAGTGTCTTGCCCTGAACATCAGCCTTCACAACGATAGGCTGGATCCAGGCTGTCAGATAAAAGAATCGAACCTGTTCTTTGCTTTCAAGATCAACCAATACCTCATTTAATGACTTTCCCTGATAACCCGAATTCAATTTGATGTTCAGAGGTGACTGCGCCCGAAGAGTTAAGGACAGTACTAGCAACAGTAATAAAGGGACGCGACTCAAAAAAGAATTTAATTAGTTGTGCAATATAACTTGAGAGAACAGAGCTCCCAAAAGTCTTTTTTTTAACGGCGAATGGCGCGTACCATTTCTCGCTTGCCGGGAGGACCGGGAAGCGCCTCTACGTCAAAGCCAACAGCTTTTAGGTCACGTTTGAACTGTCCCTTCGCACAATAGGTTACCAGAGCACCTCCCGGTAACAAGCAGTCAAACATTTTCGCGAGTAGAGTTGGCGTCCACAATTCCGGCTGCTTACCTGGCGCAAAGGCGTCAAAAAAGATAACATGGAAGTGAGCCGCAGGAAGGTCAATGGTTAACGCGTCGCCTTCTCTCTTAAACAAAGTGAACGATTGATCAAAGGAGACATTTGTGTCCCAGGGAGCCACGTGCATCCGTTCAATCAGTGTCGAAGGAATTCCAGGAAATTCTAAAGCAGACCAAACTTCACGTGTTAACGGAAATTTTTCAATCGAATAAAAAGAAATACCCATAGAAAACCGGGCGGACTCCTGAAAGGCGAGAAAAGCATTAAGGCCGGTTCCAAATCCAATTTCTAAAATAATTAAGGGTGCACCGGGAAAAATTCTAGATGCATATCTAGCGCCGTGCTCTATGAAAACATGAAGCGATTCGGTAAGTGCCCCATGGACCGAATGATAGGTTTCATTCAACGCATCATGATACAGGGTAGTAGAACCATCGGCTGTTTTCCGAACAGATAATGATGCGCTCATTATTTGTAGAGCAATACCACAGCCATAGCATTTAGTCCATCCCTACGACCCACATAACCCATAGTCTCGTTAGTGGTGGCTTTTATGGAGATATCGGAAGGAGTAATGCCAATAATAGGTGCCAGCGTTTGCTTCATTTGCTCTACATAGCTGCCAATCTTGGGTGATTCGAGAACTAAGGTGCAATCCAGGTTTTCAGTTTTCCACCCAGCCTCTTCCACCATCCGTGTAACCTCGGTCAGAAAAACCTTACTATCGGCATTTCTCCATCGCTCATCTTTATTTGAGAAATGGTATCCTATATCACGCATACCGGCTGCGCCCAACATCGCATCGCAAATCGCATGTATGAGTACATCGGCATCGGAATGACCCACTGCACCTTTATCGGAGGGGATTTCAATACCTCCTAAAAAAAGTTTTGCCCCATCCTTCAGTTCGTGGACATCAAAACCAAGTCCAACGCGGTACTTCATAGTTAATTTTTTCGGTTGTAATAGAGCACACTGCTTTGCTCCTCTTTAAGCAAATCACCGGCAACTCTCCTTATATCCTCACCTGTAATTTTACGAATCTGTTCAATCTCTTCATTAACCATTCCAGGATTACCAAGTAATGCTGCGTAGGCAAGATTCATTGCCCGATTCATAACCTCTACCTCAGAAAAGGCAAGCGTGGTTTCTGCCTGATTTCGGATTTTTTCGACTTCCTCTTCTTTTGGCCCCTTTAAGGCAAACTCGTAAACCACCTCATCAAGGAATTTTTCTGCCTCTTTCAGATCGACACCTTCTGCGGCACGACCACTAAAAACAAGCAAACCAGGATCAATAGATCCGGTAATGTAGGAAGATACAGAGGTAAAGACCTCTCTCTCTTTCACCAGCCGGTTGTAAAGACGACTACTATGACCACGGCCAAGGATATCCGAAATAATATCTGAAGCGTGGTAATCGAAATGCAGTCTGGCTGGCATAGGATAAACCTTATATAGGGCATTTGCCGGAACTGAGGCTTCTACGGAAAGCATCCTTTTTTCAGTTTGTCGAGGTTCCTTCGGTAAGGATCTTGGTTTTACAGGACGTGAAGGAATCGGGCCAAACCATTTTTCAGAAAGCTCACGAACCTGGCGAAGGGTAACGTCCCCCGCCACAACCAGAATGGCATTATTGGGCAGATAGTGGCTGTAGAAAAAGGTACGCACATCTTCCATCGTAGCCTGCTCCACATGAGCCGGTTCCTTGCCGATGGTGGCCCACTGATAGGGGTGCATCTGATAGGCCAATGGACGTAGTTTTAACCAAACATCGCCATAGGGTTGATTTAAATAGCGTTGTTTGAATTCTTCTACCACTACTTTCCTTTGAACATCAAGCACCTTAGGATCAAAAGAAAGCCCAAGCATACGATCACTTTCCAGCCAAAAGCCCGTTTCGAGATTCGCTGAAGGAACAGTGAGGTAGTAATTGGTAATGTCGTTGCTGGTAAAGGCATTGTTTTCCCCTCCGGCTTTTTGGAGCGGTTCATCGTAATTGGGAATATGCACAGACCCACCAAACATCAAATGTTCGAAAAGATGCGCAAACCCCGTACGCGTTGACTCCTCATCACGGGCACCAACATCATAAAGTAAATTCATAACGGCTATCTGAACGCTATGGTCCTCATGGACAAAAACGCGCAGTCCATTATCCAACACAAAAGATTCAAACTGAATCATGACTTCAAAAAAAGCATAGAAATTTCAGAACTCAACCAGGGTTTGTCCTTTTTCGACCCGATCCCCCTTTTTAACCAAAACCTGTTTAACAACCGCTTCACCAGTGGCCTGAAGTAGATTTTCCATCTTCATGGCCTCCAAAACAAGTAAAGGTGTACCCGCAGTCACTTGATCTCCAACAGTGACCTTAACATCGGTAATCAGTCCAGGCATAGGCGAAACCACATGCTTAACCCGTGAAGAGGCTGAATTCATTCCCATTTGCTCCAATCGAATATCGAGCGGACTCTTCAACGACACCGGAATCGTATATTCATTGATGCGAATGGTCATCGCTTTAGAATTATCTGATTTAATGACCTCTGCTGTGTACACATTATGGCCATTTAATATTTGTATTCGTCCATCCGGAAGTGGCTTCAGCTCCCAATTGACTTGAACATCGTCAACAAAAATAGTCTCTCCATCCTGTCGTATACTTCTAGAACCATGAGGTGTTGTGGCCTGAATCATCATTTTTTTAAAAGTAATCTATTCTAAAAAAAAAGGCTGACGTATTTGTCAGCCTTTCCTGTAATTTCAGACAATCTTAAACAGAGGCCGCAGAAATATCGAGCTTACTTGAATATTTCAGGTGAACAGTCTTTCTGAATTTATGTCCACAATAGCCACACTTGTAATGCTTATCCAGCTGACCATCTTCTGCAGCCGTTGGGGCCTGAATAATTTCTTCCTGAACCACTTTTAAGGTTTGGTAATTACATTCAGGACACTGGATGGCGTGCAAATGGCCAGAGTATTTTTCAACCTTGGTGTATCCGGATACTTCATCCTTCCAAACATCGTAATCCACAGAGAACACATTTTCTTCGGCCTGCATACCCTCGTCGAGGTACGCATCCTCTTCCTCTTCACCTAACAACTTCATCGTACGACCATCTGGAGAGATTCTTGGCTTGTAGCGAAGCTCGCGTAATCTTTTTTCAATAAAGAACGGGTAGTAAAATTTAAGCAAGTTTTGAACAACAAGTCCTACAATCATACCCATTGCAAAGGTTACAAAGGCACGTACGAAGATCCAGAGATTATTGATTTCAACGATTCCGGTATTGGCAAAAAGACAGGCGCCAATAATCAAAAAGATTGAAGTGATCCACAACCAATTGATTTCATGCTTATTGATGAAATCATACTTGTCTTTATTGTCCCGTATGGAACTCAGACGAACCAAATAGCCTACCAGAATGATTAAGGATGCACTCCAACAAATTAAGGATAGAGACGATGCAAGCTTGTTCCAGGATTCAAATGGTAACTCTTCCGCCATAACTCTGAGAATTTTAATATCAGCCTAACAAATATAGGATAATGCGGCAAAAAATAAAGAACTCCAGGTGCTTTGTGAAGTCAGTCCTATTGTGTCAAAAGCACTTTTTAGCGAAATTTTTAAGGATTTCAAGGGATTTTTCGGGTTCCTCCAACATACCCAGATGTGCAGATTTTTCTAAAAACGCAAGCTCGGCATCCCCGCACGCATCCTGAATATTCTGGCATACTTCCGGCGGAATGATTGGATCAAACCTCCCGCCCACCACCATTTTAGGCACGCCAAGACCTTTAAAAACAGCACTTCGGTCCGGACGGTTGCGCATGGCTTTGGCGTAATACAAAATCGCCTGAGAAGAGGTGGAATCGATCGCCTTTCGAAACTCCAGTACTTTTGGCGACCCCTGCTCACAAAATAGTCCCGGAGCAAAACTGTCAAGAAATAGCCGTGGACCATGCTGTTCAACAAAACGAATCACCTTATTTCGGTTTTCCTTTTTTTCTGGAGTATCGGCAAAAGCGGTAGAATGAAACAACACTAATCCTTTCACATCCGTTGGTCTTAACTCCGCCATAGCCAAAGCAACGTAACCGCCAAGTGAGTGGCCTACGAGTACACAAGAATGCAATTGACGACGATCCAAGTCTTTCCAAACTTCACGAGCGATTGCGTCGATGGATATCTCCTCAGGTAACATAGGTCCAGACCCAAAACCAGGGAGGTCTAAAGTCAGACAAGAATAATCCTCTCGAAGAGCGGAACTGATTGAATCCCAAACCCAACTTGCTTCACAATAACCGTGAAGGAAAAGAAGAGTGGAGTCTGAATTAAGTTTTAAATCAGATGATTTTTCTGACATTACATCACAACAGGAACAGCCTCCAGCAACTGCAGCACGGCTGCCTCAATGCCTTTAGGGCCAATACCGCACTCGTCGTGAAGTTCAATTTGCTCACCATGTTCGATAATGACATCTGGTAAACCAAGTCTCTTGATCATCACATGATAATTGTGATCAGCCATGAATTCCAGTACAGCACTGCCAAATCCACCCTGAACACATCCATCTTCTAGAGTAAGGATGCGGGTATAATTTTGCATCACCTCATGAAGCATTTTTTCATCAATCGGCTTAACAAACCGCATATCAAAATGTGCTACTTCAATTCCCTGTTTGGATAAGCGCTCGGCTATTTCGGTTACATAATTTCCAATATGGCCAATGGTCAAAATAGCCATGTCGTGGCCATCACGAACCTTTCTTCCTGTACCGATTGCAATCTCTTTGAATGGTTTACGCCAATCCGGCATAACACCTTGTCCACGCGGATAGCGAATGGAAAACGCATTTCCTTTGCGCGGCAACTGAGCCGTATACATGAGGTTGCGTAATTCTTCTTCATTCATCGGTGAAGCCACAATCATATTGGGAATACACCGGAAGTAGGCTATGTCGTAAGCCCCATGATGCGTTGGCCCATCAGCGCCAGCCACACCGGCGCGGTCAAGACAAAAATTTACAGGAAGGTCCTGCATGCAAACGTCATGCACCACC
>JBMSPY010000033.1:0-13427 GCA_049423005.1 Cyclobacteriaceae bacterium | reverse complement strand
TGCTGAAACAGGTATTGACTTCATTTCGGTGGGTTCTCTGACGCACAGCGTTGAGAGCCTGGATCTCAGCCTGAAAATTCAAAAGTGATTTTCACCCAGTCCGGCAGAATATTCTCCTTTCCCGAAAGGGTCAAACCCATTACTTTTGCCTTCCTTCTAAAGAATCTATGAAAGTCACGACTAAGAATTACCGCCTCGAGAAGAACGATTATATAAAAATGGCACTGAAGGCCGTCCTAGTCCAACAATGGTGGGCTGTTCCGATTGCCCTTGTTATCTGCTGTGGCTGGTTTTGGGTGCCTAGTTTCTGGTGGATTTTTAGTGGTGTTTTGGCGTATGGTTTGTTTGTACTCTTCTGGTGGATTCAATTTTTTGGGATTACTCAGCTGGTCCAGGGCAAAATGCTATTTGAGCGGTTCTCTTATGAGATCACCAGTCAGCAAATTTTGATGAAGCTCAGCGCCCGTGAGGGAATGCCGATTAAATGGGAACAGATCTTGCGTGCTAAAGCGGAGAAAGATTACTTTTTACTTTTTGTGAATAAGGCTCAGTTGATTTATTGGCCATATAAAATCTTCAATACCGATAACGAAAGAAAATTTGTTCTAAGCATATTAAAAAATAAAGGACTCGTTCGTTAATCGCTAACTTTACTGGATGCGCTCCGGCGAAACGAAAAAGAAACGATTAACTCCATCAGAAGCCCGGCCGCGAATCCAGCGCTACTGCGCTTTTCAGGAAAGATCTCATACCCAGGTCCGCAAAAAATTATTTGACCTCGGACTCCAATCCGATGAATCCGAGCTTTTGGTTAGCGAACTGATAACCGATGGCTTTTTAAATGAGGAGCGTTTTGCCAAAGCTTTTGCCGGCGGTAAATTCCGAATGAAAAAATGGGGACGGAATAAAATTGAACATCAGCTGAAAAGTCAGGGACTGAGCAAGCGATGTATTTCAACCGGCTTAAAAGAAATTGATTCGGCGGACTACCAAAAAACGCTGGTAGCACTTTTAAAGAAGAAACTTTCGGAAGTAAAGGAGAAAGATATTTTTGTACGCAGACATAAAGTGGCACGCTTTGCCATCGGAAAAGGTTATGAGCCGGATCTGGTTTGGGAAAAACTCGAACGAATTCTTCCGGGAGATTAACTACAGGGAGCATCACGAAACCATTAATAGAAGATCATGGTTCAATTGAAAGATTCGGTCGAAGGAATTCTTAGTCAACTGGAAGATTTAGTAATCCAGTTTGATGATCGGCAGTTCAAGGCCTGTTCACCCGCTATGAACGGTGCTTCGGTTGGGCAACACGTTCGTCACGTCATCGAATTTTTTACCAGTCTTGAAAAAGGCTATCGATGCGGAACCGTGAATTACGATCAACGAGCGCACGATTCCTTAATTGAATCCGACCCTACTGTAGCTTGTGCTGAGCTTCAAAAGATCAGACGCTTTTTTTACGAAAATCCACAAGACCGACTGTTAACGCTTCAAACAGCGTACCACGAACAGGAGAGTGAATGGATTCCGGTATCAACCACTTTCCATCGTGAATTGGCGTACACCATTGATCATGCCATTCATCATATGGCTATGATCAAAGCCGGTATTGCGGACGTTGCATCACAGGTTCTTCTCACGGAAAATTTTGGCGTGGCCTATTCCACCAGGCGGCACCGTCAGAAGCTTTCCGTCTCTGTGTAAACAACATGATTGCGCTGTCGAAGTTCTGGATTAAGCTTCGTTACTGGGAATACTGGCCCTTTGGCATCATTCAGGCTCCCTTGTTTATTTATTGGCTTTGGCTCTCCATGCGGGCACGATCGCTGTTTTATTTTTCAGCCTCGAATCCGTCGATACTTACTGGCGGCATGATGGGGGAATCCAAATTTGATGTGCTCAACCTGATTCCGGATCGGTTTAAACCCAAAACCATTTTAATTCGGTTGCCAACTATGTTACCGGAGGTTGAAGCGAAAATGCGAGACGCCGGAATCAGCTATCCATGCGTATTCAAACCGGATATCGGCCAACGCGGATGGATGGTCCAGATCATTCATAATTCGGAAGCTGCTCAGAACTACCTCTCGCGTATTCGGATCCCTTTTCTAGTTCAGGAACTGGTAGATGATCCCTGTGAATATGGAGTGTTCTATGTGCGCAAACCCGATGAGCCCGCAGGTAAAATTGTATCCCTTACGGGAAAGCAAATGTTAACGGTGGTTGGTGATGGAAAAAAGACATTGGGTCAACTGATTCGCTCGAGTCCTCGCGCCTTGCTTCAAATCGATCGGCTTAAAGAATTATTTTCATCCGAGTGGAATACCGTTCCTGCTCATGGCGAGAAATTGGTTTTAAATCCGATCGGGAATCATTGTTTGGGAACTTGTTTTCTTGATCACGGACATCTTATTTCCGATCAATTGAATCAGACATTTGATCAGTTATCCAATCAGATTCAGGGATTTTACTTTGGTCGTTTTGATCTGCGCTGTGCACGTGAAGAGGATCTCTATACGGCTAATGTGAAAATTTTAGAACTTAATGGATGCGGGGCAGAACCGGCTCATATTTTTCAGCCCGGTTTTCCACTTTCAAAAGCTATAAAAGTTCTCTTTCGTCACATGCGGGATATATATGAGGTTAGCGTGCAAAACAATCGGCGGGGAATTCCGTACTTAGGGCTTCGTGAGGGCATTCGCATTTATCGGTATGCCACCTCTGTAATGGGTAAATGATATGGATTTAGTACTTGCTTTTATTCTTGGCGCCGTTTTCAGCTTTGTCGGCTCAATACCTCCCGGCACCTTAAATCTTACGGTTCTTCAGCTTGGACTTCAGGGTAAAACAGCCATTGCACTTCGATTTGCTTTGGCTGTGACCATTGTAGAATATCCCTATGCCTGGATTGCAGTAGAGTTTGAATCCTGGATTACGTCGCGCCCTGTTGTTACCGAAAACTTTCAACTGATTACAGCGATCGTGATGACGGTTATAGGTATTCTAAATCTGATTACGGCCAATCGGCCCGGTGGTATCGCCGAACGTTTTGATAACAGTGGTTTTCGGAGAGGTATGATTTTGAGTATTCTCAATCCCATGGCCATTCCTTTCTGGATAGCCGTAACAGCGTATCTAAAATCAAATGGCTGGTTAAAAATTAGTGAGCCTCTTCTCCTTCATGGCTATGTATTTGGAACATCGGTTGGTGTAATGATTTTGTTGCTCCTGTTTATCTTTTTATCCAGAAGGTTTTCAGGTTATGCGCAAGGCAACATCTGGGTGAAGCGCTTTCCCGGAATTGTCTTGCTGGTACTCGGACTTTATGCCTTTGGAAAGTATTTGTTCTGATTCCCACACCCAGGAAAAAGTTAACTTGCGCCCCTTATGTCCTTAAAGCACATCGCTGTTGCCGGCAATATTGGATCGGGGAAGACCACACTGGCTGAAAAACTTTCTAAACATTATGGCTGGCTGCCTCTGTATGAGTCGGTCGATCACAATCCTTACCTGCGTGATTTCTATTCGGACATGACGCGGTGGGCTTTCCACCTTCAGATTTATTTTCTCAACAGCCGCTTCAATCAGGTTCGTCAAATCCGGCAAAGTGAAAAGACGATCATTCAGGATCGAACCATCTATGAGGATGCCTACATTTTTGCGGCAAACCTTCATCGCAGCGGACATATTTCCGAGCGCGATTATCAGAGCTATCTGGATATTTTCAATTCCATGACCAGTTTTGTTGAAGCACCTGACCTGCTGATTTACTTAAAAGCAGATATTCCTAAACTGGTTTATCAAATTCAAAAACGAAATCGTGATTTCGAGTATAACATCAAACTTGAATATCTGCGCAGTTTGAATGAGCATTATGAAAACTGGATTTCAGGTTACGCTAATGGTCGACTGCTGGTTATTGATGTGAACAAGATCGACTTTGTGGAAAATATTGAAGACTTTTCTGCTATTGTCACCAAGGTTGATCTCGAACTTAATAATCTCTTCGGGAGTCTTCAACCAAATAAGAACGGATAGTCCGAATGAAAGCCATCACCTTTACCGGAGTGGAATCTGTTTCTTATGAGGAGATTGCGGATCCGAAAATTCTGGAAGAGGGCGATGCAATTGTTAAAGTTTCGGCGTGCGCTATTTGCGGATCTGATCTTCACGTTTTTCATGGTCGCGAAACTGGGATAGATGTACACACGGCAATGGGTCACGAATTTTCCGGAACCATTGTCGAAACCGGAAAAAGTGTTTGCAATTTTAAGGTAGGCGATCGGGTGATGAGTCCGTTTACCACCAGCTGCGGTCAGTGCTTTTACTGTCTTCGAGGACTAACCTGTCGGTGTGTAAAAAGTCAGCTGTTTGGCTGGGTCGAAAATGGGAAAGGTCTCCATGGTGGACAGGCCGAATACGTGCGTGTTCCGTTGGCTGATCAAACATTAATGCATATTCCGGAGGGACTATCCTTTGAAACGGCGGTGCTGCTCGGCGATATTATTCCCACAGGATTTTTCAGTGCGCGACAAGCAGGAATTAAACCCGGCGATGTAGTAGCTGTAGTAGGTTGTGGACCGGTTGGTTTGATGGCCATCCTTGGAGCCTTTCATTATGGAGCCGCACAAGTATTTGCCTTTGATCGCGTGGGCGGCCGACTACAGGCAGCTACTCATTTTGGTGCACAACCGATACATAGTGAGCATATCGATGAACGAGAACTACTTTTACAAGTTACGGAAGGAAGAGGTCCAGATGTGATTTTGGAAGCAGTTGGGAGCGCCTCCTCGGTAAAATTGGCTTTCGATCTGGTTCGCCCGGGAGGTACGGTTTCCGCCGTTGGTGTGTGCACAGAAAAAACTTTTCCTTTTTCTCCTGTTCAGGCTTACGATAAAAATTTGACGTGGCGATCTGGCCGTTGTCCGGCACGCGCTATGATGCCCGAATTACTGCCTGTTGTGCAAAATGATGAACAGAAATTTTTAAGCATTATTACCCACCGGCTTCCACTTGCCGATGGCCCTGCAGCCTACTCTTCGTTTGCGTCGCGTTCTGAAGGAATGCTAAAAGTAATGCTTCGACCGTAAGGATTTAATCATCTTCCAGGTCAACGATTTTATGTTTGATGGCAAATCGCACTAGCCCAACCCTGGAGCGAATGTTAAGCTTTTCGAAAAGTTCATCCCGATAACTGTCGATGGTCCTAACCGAAAGATTCATGTGATGCGCCACTTCTTTATAGGTCATTTCGGTTGAGGCTAGTTTAAGAAATTCAATATGTCGTGCGGTTAGTCGATAGGCCTTTTGAACGTCACCCGGGTCATAGATTACATTTTTCATCATGGCTGTCGACACCAAATCAGAATAGTAAAATTGCCCCTGCTTAACTTTGTCCAATGCGGCTTTGAGTTCACCCGGACTGGTATCTTTTGGAAGATAGCCGTTAACTCCGGCGCGGATCATACGGATGATGTTAAAGTCATCGGCATACATCGATAAGGCAATCATCTTCATCTTGGGATGATTGGTTTTAATCCATCGCGCGGTTTCTGCACCATCCATCAAAGGCATATGGATATCCAGTAAAACCACATCGGGGATTGGGCCACGTTCGATTTTTCTGATGAATTCATTTCCGTTTCCAGCTTGTCCGCAAACCTGATACCCATCAAAGCTGCTGAGCAAATGACCAATTGCATCGCGAAGCAAGATGTGGTCTTCAACAAGGAAGACGTTAATGGAACTAGTTGCGGAGATCGTAGAAGTGTGTTGCATGTACGAATCTAAACCGATGCGTCCTCTGCCACTTTAGGACAGCAAATTTTCTTATCCAATATGGATAGTTTATCCATTGCATGGATAAATGACATCATACATTTTTAAGGTGGTTTAAAATTTATCTTGTTCTGATAAAAACCGCTCTACTCCACCTTGTCTGTCTGCCGAAGTTTATCAGCCTTCCACGCAGTGATTGCAACGACGGCGATGGTCATGCATCCGCCGAAAATAACCGAAGGTATAACTCCCAGAATTCTCGCTGCGACCCCGGATTCAAATGCACCAATTTCATTAGAAGAACCAACAAATATGGAATTGATGGCCGCAACCCGACCCTTCATGTTTTCAGGAGTTTGTGTGTGAATTAGAAGTCCGCGAATAATAACACTAACGGAATCGAATGCTCCGCTGATGGCCAATAAGCCCAGGGATAACCAAAAATGTTCCGATAGCGCAAAGGCTATCATGGTTAACCCGAATCCCGCAACGCACCACAAAAGAATTTTTCCCAGATGTTTTCGAATCGGAAAAAGAGTGAGCCATAAGGCCATGACCAGTGCACCAGCTGCAGGCGCGGCACGCAGCATACCAAAACCATGCGGGCCCGCATCTAAAACTTCTTTCGCAAAAATCGGTAAGAGTGCTACGGCCCCTCCAAATAAAACAGCGAACAGATCTAGACTAATTGCCGCCAAGATGATCTGGTGGTTAAAGACAAATTTTAATCCGGCACGAATTTTTTCAACAACGCCTTGTTCCGTTGTAACCTGAGGAACCGGGCGACCCGGAATACTGGCGTAAAAAATTAAGCCGACTACCATTAAACCCGCATCGATGGCATAGGTACCCTTTAAGCCAACCCAATCAATTAACAACCCCCCTGCAGCAGGCCCTGCCACTGCTGCTGTTTCCCAAATGGTACTGTGCCAGGATACGGCATTGGTGTAAAGCTCTCTCGGTACCAACTGCGGCATAAACGAGAAGTTGGCAGGGGCAATAAATCCGCGGGCAATCCCGGTCAAAAAAATTACGCTGTAAACCGGCAGTGCACCATAGTGAATCAGGACTTGTGAAACATCTGTGGTGAAGCTGAATAACGTGGTTGCACAAACCAACAAGGTTGCGGCGCAACTCATGAGAATTTTTTTCCGCTCGGTGATGTCGGCTAAATGTCCCGCATAAAGTGAAACAGTGATTGCGGGAATGGCTTCTGCCAAACCAATGAGCCCAAGAGAAAGGGCATCACCTGTGATTTCATAGATCTGCCAGCCAACCGCGACAGCCTGAATTTGTATCGCCAGGGTCATGAACAATCGCGCCGAAACAAAATTTCGGAAATCAGCAATGCGCATGGCGGCAAAAGCAGAAGTCATGAAAAGGCGCTTAACTTATTCATTGGGGGACGAATGTTGGCTGAGCAGAACATCAACCACCGTAATAGCTTTTTCTAAGCGTTGATGAGTAGTACCTGATAATAATGTGTAGGGTATTCCCGAAGAGCGAACGATTTGGTTGTACACATTGCCGAAATGCTCACGTAGCTTTGGATGTTCCCGCTGAGGATCATCTTTCCATGGAATATCAATATCGGTTAGAAAGTAATGATCGTATCGCCTGGATTCATGTTGTCGGATAATTTCCGGATCACACGTTCCGTATTTGTGCTCGCTCCATATTTTTAAGACTAGGAGATTGGTATCAAAGACTACCAGCCGCTGGGCATCACGTATCCATTCTTCTTCCAGACGAATTTGACCATGTGCAATTTTAAGTAGATCCGTTTGCTCATAGGGTCGATTGAGTTTATCCAAATATGCCCGTGCATACTCAGGAACCCAGCTGGTGGAATAATGATTGGCTAACATCACCGAGAGTGTACTTTTTCCGGTGCATTCCGGACCAATCACGCAAAGGTGAAGGAGATTCTTTGAGCTGGATAGGGTTTCTGCAAAGGCCATACGAATCGGTTGCGAAGTTAGATAATTCATCAGCTCGGCATTGATTTATTCGCATCGTGATCATTATCACAATTTTTTAATAAAGCTCAAGGTACTTTTGTTTAAATACTGCAACGATGAATACAGAATCTTTTGAAGTTGAAAATTTAAAGTGCCAGGGCTGTGCTAATTCTGTTAAGAAGCGGCTTATGCGGGAACATGGTGTTTCCGCCGTCGATGTGAATTTGGATGAAGGAACCGTTAAGGTGGCCATAACTAACGCTTTGGAGCGTACACGCATCGCAGAGGTTTTAGCAGATCTTGGTTATCCAGAGCAAGGAACAGGTAATCTGCTTCAGAAAGGGAAATCATTTGTCAGCTGCGCTATAGGTCGAATAGGAAATGAGTAAGTGATATGAAAAAATCATTTAAAGAGTTGGTTGATGGGGAAACCCCCGTACTCGTAGATTTTCATGCTACCTGGTGTGGACCCTGTAAAATGATGGCTCCCGCGCTGCAGGCGTATGCTACTGAGATGGGTGAAAAACTTCAGATTATAAAAATTGATGTTGACCGCAATCCTCAGGTAGCCCTCGATTACAAGATTCAAGGTGTTCCAACCCTTATATTATTTAAGCAAGGTCGGCCAGTTTGGCGTCAGTCTGGCGCCCTCTCTACGTTTCAAATGCACCAGTCAATCAGTCCTTATATATCATAATTATGCCTATTTACTGATATGTAAAGTTTAAAAACCATACAACTAAACTTTACATATTACGTTTGATAGCAATACTTTTACAGATATAAGTAAGTATTGCATGGCACTTGCATTCAAGTTAAACGAGAAGTTTTTCATTCGGGATCCGCAGGAAACGGAGCTTGGTAGAAAGATCATTCAACATGGGATTGAATTGATTGATCGATTGGGTTTTGAACAATTCACTTTCCGGAAACTCGCTGAAGAGATTGGTTCAGCTGAGGCCTCGCTGTATCGTTATTTTGAAAACAAACATCGGTTGCTCACGTATCTGGCTGCCTGGTATTGGAGTTGGACAGAATACAGAATGGATTTGCTAACACATCCCACTCAACTGGCCGATGAAAAATTGCGTTGGTGCTTGCGGGTATTGACGGAGAAAAAGAAGAATGATCAGGCCTTTGGCTTTGTGGATGAAGAAGCCTTATACCGAATTATCATTAAGGAACAAGACAAGACGTGGCTAACCAAATGGGTGGACGACGATAACCGCTCAGGATTTTTTCGTGGTTACAAATCTATTTGCAAAAAAATGGCTGAGTTGATTCGGGAATGCAATCCTGCATACCCTTATCCAAGCTCTCTGGTAAGCACTGTAATGATGACCTCATTACATCAGATGTTTTATGCTGAACATCTCCCCTCATTGAGCGATTTGCACAAAGATGATCATGAACAACTTTACACTTTTGTTGAAAATCTGGTTTTCTCAACCTTAAGAAAATAATTTTTGCCTCCATGCTGAATACCGATCACATCATACGCATTATCACGGAATCGTGCCTTTATCTTGATCAGCACATTTCCAGTGAGGTTATTCGTGCGCTCAATCGGAATTACCGCTTCTATAAAACTGCGGAGCTCGAAGAACTTAAACGTGATCTTTCTGAGGCCGGATACCAGGCTGGTTTACAACTTCTGGAATACCGACTTCATCCGGAAGAATTAAAACGCTTTTTTAATCAACCCAATCAGGCTGTACTTGTTTTTCATCGAGAAAAAGATGAAGTCATTCCGAAACTAATTACCGGAATGGGTAAAAAAAGCCAGGTCACTTCATTTCTAGATACAGACCTTAATCGGGCATCATTCTCGTTTTCCGACCTCAATGCCGATTACGAACCGGATGGTCAGATTACGGTATTCTCCATTATGAAACTGGAAAATCTGGTGAGTGATCACTTCACTACAGATTTTGAGCCCACACCTTTGGCGCGATTCTTCAGGCTATTGAAGACAGAAAAAAAGGATATCCTCTACATTCTTTTCTATGCATTTTTTATTGGATTGATCAGTCTGGCCATCCCTTTAGGAATTCAAACAACAGTTGAATTGATCTCTGGCGGATTGTTCTTTAGTTCCGTTTACATTCTCATTGGCGGTGTCATTATCGCTGTGCTGATGGTTGGAGGTATGCAGGTTTTTCAGCTCATGCTCGTAGAATTCCTTCAGCGAAGAATATTCACGCGAGCAGCATTTGAATTTGCCTATCGTATGCCTCGTCTGGACACCCGATCGATTGATCGTGTTTATGCCCCTGGTTTGGCGAACCGATTCTTTGATGTGCTTACCATACAAAAAGGTCTTCCTAAATTTTTAATTGAATTTTCTGGGGCAGCTTTACAAATTCTTTTTGGATTGGCCTTGCTTTCTCTGTACCATCCGTTGTTTGTTTTCTTTGGTGTTGCATTGGTTACCCTTCTGATTGCAATTTTCTATTTCAGTGGACCAAAAGCACTGTCAACCTCTATTCAGGAGTCAAGCTACAAGTATAAGCTCATACACTGGTTGGAGGATCTGGCACGCATGCACCATACCATTAAGCTGACAGGAACAACCTCCATTCCTGTTTCTAAAACCGATTTCTTCGTCAACAATTATCTCAAGAACCGAAAGAGTCATTTTAAAATTCTGCTTTTCCAATTTACGTACACGGTCATTTTCAAAGCTGTCATTATTGGTGGTTTGCTCATCATTGGTACGGTGTTGGTTGTTCAACGCGAAATTACCCTTGGCCAATTTGTAGCTTCTGAGGTTATTATCATTTTAATTCTTACTTCAGTAGAAAAAATTATCATGTATATGGATGTCATTTATGACCTCCTCACAGCTGTTGATAAAATTGGCTCTGTAACGGATCTGCCACTTGAACGACGTGGCGGTTTGGATATGACAAAAGTTGAAACTGCTTTTAGCCTTTCATTCAAAAAAGTTCATACCAAAAATGCAGAAGGCCATGCTACTATTAATGGGCTAACTTTTGATATCAATCCTGGTGAACGTGTTTGTATCGCCGGTCCATCAGGTTCAGGTAAATCAACGCTAGCCGACTTGATGACAGGAATGGTATCTAATTATGATGGTGCCATATTAGTTAATGGGTTTGCATTGCGTGATCTTGACCTGACGTATTACCGGGATCACATTTCTGCCAATGGACCAACCGATGATTTATTTGAAGGAACCCTTATTGATAATATCCTTATAGGAAATCCCAAACTCAGGACTACGGAGGCTATTGAGGCTATGGATAAAGCAGGATTGAAAGAACTGGTTGCCTCGTGGCCTAAAGGAATTGATACACCGGTCACTAGCGAAGGAAAGGGATTCAGCTCCGGTATTTCTCACCGAATTATGATTGCACGTGCCTTAGTCAGAAAGCCTAAACTGATGATTCTGCATGATCATTTTTCTGGCCTCACTAGAAGAGAAAAAATGGAAATCTTTAGTCAGATATTTTCAGAGAAGAATTCTACTGTAATCTGTTTTTCCAATGATCCATTGGTAATGGGTGCATGCGACCGTGTTCTCCTTCTTGAAGCAGGTCAACTAAAAGCTGCAGCTTCTTACCGTGAACTTTTACAAAATGGTTTACTGAATGATTTGAAAGATTAATTATGCTTAACCTGTCTAGAAATAAAATAAAGGACCTGGTCCCACAAGATCGCCTCTACTCCTTACGGGCACTTCAAAGTCCATCGGCAAGCCGTATTCTCGCGCAGTGGATCATGGGGGTCACACTTATTTTTCTAATTGTTCTATTCTTACCGTGGCAGCAGAACATTAATGGCACTGGTCTGGTTACTGCCCTTTCTCCGGCACACCGTCCGCAAACCGTGCCAACCCTGATTGCGGGCCGAATACAGGAATGGAAAATTCAGGAAGGTCAGTACGTTTCGAAAGGAGATACGATTATGGTTATTGGTGAAATAAAGGAGAAGTATTTCGACCCTCAATTACTAACCCGTCTTCGAGAACAAATTGCAGCCAAACAGGGAGGGCTTGCCTCGAAGCGTGATAAGGCCAACTCACTCAAACGACAAATTGAGGCCATTCGCGAGAACATGAAAATAAAAATGAGTCAGGCTGAAGCCAAACTTAAAGCCGAACAGATCAAATTCTCGAACTCCGAAAGTCAGTATCAACGGAATAAAATTTTATTTGATGCCGGCAACATTACGCTCAGTAAGTTTCAGGACACTGATTCGAAGTATCGCTCTGCACAGGCAGATTTACAGAACGCACAGACTGAGGTTGAACGTCTGGAAGCTGAGTATATGGATAAGCTTTCCAAGTCGGAATCGGAATTGAACAATACCATGGCTGAGTTTTATGAAACAGAGGCCGAGATTGCCAAAATGCGTAATGAATATGCCAACATGCAGATCCGAAACGATCAGTATCATATTCTGGCTCCTCAAAATGGATTTATTGTGCGTGCTATGAAAGCCGGTATCGGCGAAACCATCAGCGATGGAGAAACGGTTTGCACCATTATGCCAGATGTGCAAGATGTGGCCGTTGAAATGTATGTAAAGGCTATGGACGTTCCACTCATTTCACGCGGACGAAAAGTCCGTGTTGAGTTTGATGGATGGCCTGCACTTCAGTTTTCCGGCTGGCCCAGTATTTCTGTCGGAACATTTGGTGGAGTGGTGAAGGTGATTGATTATGTCAACAGTCGGCCCGGTGAATTTCGCATTCTCGTTGTTCCCGATCCCCAGGACGAACCCTGGCCCATTCAATTGCGCGTAGGTTCCGGAATCAAAGGATGGGTTATGTTGGACAATGTACAAGTGTGGTACGAAATCTGGCGTCAGCTTAATGGATTCCCTCCAAGTCTCTATAAGGCTCCGGAGCCTGATGAAAAAAATAAAGACACTGAGAAAAAGAAAGAGAAATGAACAGCACTGGATTTAAAGGGATCGCGATCCTGCTCTGTCTGCTGACGGCATTGTCCGGTAAAAGTCAAACTGTTGACTCTGCTCGTTACTTAACACTTTCTCAATATTATCAGCAGATTCGCGAGCACCATCCTCTGGTTCGACAGGCCTCGTTACTTAGCGATCAGGCTCGACAGGAGATTCGCTTTGCGCGCGGAAGTTTTGATCCCAAACTCGAAGCGAGCTATGCCACTAAAGAGTTCCAGGACAAAAATTATTTTAATACTCTGAATGGCGTTCTGGCTCTTCCTACCCGATCACCGGTAACCACAAAGCTGGGCTTTGAACAACGCACCGGCCAGTTGTTGGATCCTTCCGAGAAAATTCCAGGGAATCAACAAGTCAGTGCAGCCATTAGCCTTCCCATTGGAAGAGGACTGATTACTGATGAGCGTCGTACAGCCTTGAACCAAGCCGAGTTGATGACTACCATGTTAGAGGCAGAGCAGGTTAAGTTGATCAACAAAATTTTGTTGGAGGCTGCTACAGCCTATTGGAATTGGTACTACAGAGAGCAGGCGTTTCAATTACTCACCTCTGCTGCGCGACTATCCGAAGAAATTCTTTCTCGTGTAAAATTGAATTTTTCACAAGGTGAAGCTTCTGTGCTCGATACCATTCAGGCTTCCATTTCTTATCAGATGCGTATGGTTGAACAGCAGGAAGCCCGAAATCAACTACAAAATGCACGCATTACCGTTTCCAATTTTTTATGGACAAACAATGGTG
>JBMSPY010000032.1:0-13500 GCA_049423005.1 Cyclobacteriaceae bacterium | reverse complement strand
ATGCTCTAACCAACTGAGCTACATCCACCGTTTGAACTAATTTGCCCCTTTGGGGTGCAAATCAGCCACAAATGTATGTACACAAAACGAATTTGCAACAACCAGCCGTCAGCCTTTTTTGACCTTTATTCTGAGTAAATTGAACTCATAATTTTTCATGTATGGACCAGAAGATCATTGACCTTTACGACGAATACACCCATAAACCTCTGACGCGTGAGGAGTTTTTGCGTAGGTTAAGCCTGTTAACGGGATCGATGACGGCCGCTTTGACGTTGCTGCCTTCCATAGAAGTGAATTACGCACATGCCGCAACCGTTGTTGAACAGGATGATCGGATTACCACTGAAAAAATTACGTATCAGGGTTCAGATGGTGTAACGATGAAGGCCTATCTGGCTATGCCGAAAGGTGCGAAGCGTCTGCCTGCCGTAATGGTCATCCATGAAAACAGAGGACTAAACGCACACATTGAGGATGTGACGCGCCGTGTAGCCCTTGCCGGTTTTATTGGATTTGCTCCGGATGCGCTTTCTCCATTTGGCGGCGCACCGGCCGATGCTGACCAGGCGCGTGAACTGTTTTCCAAACTGGACAATGCTAAAAACCTTGAAAACTTCATCAAAGGTTTTGATTACTTGAGGACACGTAAAGAGTGCAATGAAAAGTTTGGCTGTGTTGGTTTCTGCTGGGGTGGTGCCTTGGCCAATCAACTCGCGGTGCATGTACCCTCACTTCGGGCAGCCGTTTCTTTTTATGGAAGACAAGCCGAAGCATCGGATGTCTCAAAAATTAAAGCGCCGTTAATGCTGCATTACGCCGCAACTGATGAGCGCATCAATGCAGGCATTCCAGCCTATGAGGCGGCTCTAAAGGCTGCAGGAAAACCTTATGAGTTGTTTATGTATGAGGGCACGCAGCATGCCTTTCATAACGATACGGCACCTACCCGGTATAATGAGGCTGCTGCGAAACTGGCGTGGAACAGATCTATAGAATTTTTTGAAAAACAGTTGAAGTAATTATTGTGGCAGATTCTGGACCATTGGAATTTTTAGCAGGTTCTATGGACCTCAAGGTTAGCCGTCTTTTTGAGGAGGGTACGTTCATTACATCGATTCGGTACTACAAGCACAAAATCAATCTTTACCTGTTGGATAATTTTTATGTTGAGGTCTTCGTTGATCATAAGAAGGGACAGATCTCCAAAATCAGTTTACTGGATACTGGTCATTCGCGAATGAAGTTTTATTGTGACCAAATCAGATTGCCGCAAGCAATTTCGGGTATAAGTGGCTTGATGTAATGGTTAAACCTTAAGGCTTTTACATCGTCAAAGTAAACACTACTCCTCTTAAGTAATGAATAAAAGTATAAAAATCACGCTGGTCCTATTTCACTTCATTTTTCTGGTAGGATGTGCTGATGAAACGGAGAGCCCGGAAACAAATCCATGGACTGCCATAAGAGCGCAATTTGGATCAGCTATTGATCCCGACAATCTTGACAACTATTCAAACCAAGGCAAACCTTCCTACATTATTAAGGATAATACCAATGGAAATGTTATAAACAATGCTCAGGCTACACTTGGCCGGGTATTGTTTTATGATAAACAACTTAGTATTGACAATACTGTTTCTTGTGCGAGTTGCCATAAGCAGACTAATGCTTTTAGTGATCTGCAACAGTCAAGTAGTGGTGTGGCCGGAGGAGCTACTGGAAGACACGCCATGCGGCTGGTAAATACACGATTTGCAGCAGACAGAACTTTTTTCTGGGATGAGCGTGCAGCTACACTGGAGCTGCAGACCACTCAGCCTATTCGCGATCATGCCGAGATGGGTTTTAGCGGACAAAATGGAAGGCCTTCATTTACTGAACTCATTTCAAAACTCCAAAACATACCCTATTACCCAGAGCTATTTACATTGGCTTATGGTGATGCGACTATATCTGAAGATCGTATTCAAAAATCTTTAGCTCAATTCATACGAAGTATCCAATCTTTCGATTCAAAATTCGATGTCGGTCGTTCTTCCGTAAATGCCGATAACCAACCATTTCCAAATTTTACTCAACAGGAAAATCAAGGTAAAAATCTTTTTCTGCAACCTCCTCAGTTTAATCTTAATGGTGAGCGCATTGGAGGTGGTGCCGGTTGTGCCGGTTGTCATAACCCTCCTGAGTTTGATATTAGAGCCGATTCGCGGAATAATGGTGTGATTGGTAAGATTAACTCAACTCAAGTCGACCTGACCAATACCCGTTCACCCAGTCTTCGGGATCTTACTAACTCCCTTGGAATTTTAAATGGTCCGATGATGCACGATGGTTCTTTTACTTCACTCGAATCGGTAATTGAGCATTACAATGCAATTCCTGCTCAACCTGAAAACACCAATTTGGATGCAAGGCTAAGACCAAATGGATCTTTTCAGAAACTACAGCTAACCGATACCGAGAAGCAATCCTTGGTGGTTTTTCTGAAAACGCTTTCCGGAATAGCGGTCTATTCAGATAAAAAATGGAGTGATCCATTTTAAGTCTGAAGCAAGTTTTAAAATCTTCAGGATTGCTATTGAGCCCCTGCCTTAATCTCCTCCACAACAGAAGGGTCCAGTAAGGTTGTCGTATCACCAAGATTTGACGTATCTCCCTCCGCTACTTTTCGGAGAATTCGACGCATAATTTTTCCGGATCGAGTTTTTGGTAATCCGCTTACGAACTGAATTTTATCTGGCTTGGCAATAGGCCCAATAATCTTCGAAACGACCTCACGGACTTCTTTTCGGAGAGCTTCTTCATCAGAAGGTTTCTCATAACAGATGACAAAAGCATAAACACCCTGACCTTTGATGTCATGTGGAAAGCCAACTACCGCCGATTCACAAACAGCAGGATGTTCATCAATCGCACTTTCAATTTCAGCTGTCCCAAGATTGTGACCCGATACAATAATGATGTCGTCCACTCTACCGGTGATTCGGTAATTGCCTTCTTCATCTCTTCTGCATCCGTCGCCGGTAAAATAATAACCTTCGAAAGTTGAGAAGTAGGTGTCTTTAAAACGCTGGTGGTTGCCATAAATGGTTCGGGCAATGCTGGGCCAGGGAAATCTCATGGCCAGGCGTCCTTCAATTGGTCCGGTTACCGATGCCGGAGAGCCTGATATTTCATTTCCCTTTTCATCCATAATGACGGGTTGAACCCCCGGCATAGGTTTAGTCGCAAAAGCAGGCTTGAGTTTGGTAACGCCGGCAATCGGGGAGATCAGGATACCACCAGTTTCGGTCTGCCACCAGGTATCTACTATTGGACAATTTCCTTTTCCGATGTTGGTGTGATACCAATGCCAGGCTTCTTCATTGATGGGCTCGCCAACAGATCCGAGAATTTTAAGCGAACTCAGATCGTGTCGCTCGACAAAACTGAGCGGAGCCTGTTGCAGAGAACGTATGGCTGTTGGTGCGGTATAAAAGATGTTGATCTTATTCCGTTCGATCATTTGCCAGAATCGTCCCCAATCGGGCCAGGAGGGAACTCCTTCAAACATCACTGTAGTAGCACCATTGGCCAGTGGACCATAAATGATATAACTGTGACCGGTGACCCAACCAACATCCGCCGTACAGCAAAAGATCATTCCTTCTTTATATTGAAAGACGGTACGGAAGGTATACCCGACATAAACCATATAACCTCCACAGGTATGTACCATACCTTTTGGCTTTCCAGTTGATCCCGAAGTATAGAGGATGAACAGTAAGTCTTCTGCATCCATGACTTCTGGTGTACAGGTGGATGGGTGTTTATCTACCTCCTGTTTCCAATAGAAATCACGGCCCGCTTTCATCGGTGGTTGGCTGTGTGTATGCTCTAGCATCACTACCTTTTCAACGGAAGGACAACTCACCAGAGCCTCATCTACAATTTTCTTTAGATCAATTTTTTTGTCTCCGCGAAAAGCTCCGTCAGAAGTCAAAACAACCTTTGAGCCACAATCGTTGATTCGGTCTGAAAGCGAACCGGCAGAGAAGCCGGCAAAGACCACGGAATGTACGGCGCCAATGCGCGCACATCCTAAAATGGCATAGGCCGCTTCCGGAACCATGGGTAAGTAAATACAGACCCGATCTCCCTTTTTAACACCATGGGAGCGAAGCATGTTGGCTACCCTGCAGACCTGATCGTGTAATTCCTGGTAAGTGATATGCTTTGGCGCATCCTTTGGATCATTGGGTTCCCAAAGAATTGCCGTTTGCTGTGCGCGATGAGGCAAATGACGATCGATGCAATTTTCAGTGATATTAAGTTTACCACCCTGAAACCATTTGACTTCAGGTTTTTTGAAATCCCATTCTAGTACCTTATCCCAATCTCGGTGCCATTGAAAGGTTCTTGCTACCTCTGTCCAAAATTTTTCAGGGTCGTTAATGCTGTCGGCATAGGCCTCATTATAAGTGTCCAGCGAGTGAATGTCATGTGCCATAATACTTGGTTACAGGGACCTCAATTTAAAAAAATCCCTGATGATACTTTCGTGGTGTTCCACACGGAGTGCATTCAGAAAAAAAGATCGGCGGCTATGGCGGTCAGTGAACCTAAAATGGCTACGCCAAGTTTTCGGGCGTTGAAATGATGGTTGGCATTACTTTCAAATACAATGGTTGTGGAGATGTGCAGAAAACTTCCACACACCAATGCGAATAAACCGTGGAAAAGCGACTCGCTGAAAATAGCCTGGTCAAAAAGAAAATCACTAATCCATAATCCTGCAGGGGAGGCGAATGAAAATAAAGCCATAAATAAAATGGCCTTTTTATGGGGTAGCTCACACGCTAGTACGCTTACCAGCGCAAAAGTTTCTGGTAGTTTGTGCATTAAAACGCCATAAAGCAAAGCGTCAGGCGCCGCTCCATTTTCGGCGCCTACTTTGGCCAACATGCCACCTTCCATAAATGCGTGAATCCCCAAAGCGGCAACTACCAAAATAGCTGTTGATGACTGATGTGAAGCACCTTTGTGATGGGTATGGATGTGGCCGTGCTCTACACCTTGAGTAAAAAATTCAAGAATCTGCTGAAAGAAAAAACCGGTTAACACCAACACGCCGGTTAAAGGACGTGCTCCTTCATTCATCAGTTCTGGTAGAATATGGGTGACGGTGATGGCAAATAAGTAAGAGCCTGAAAAAACAAGGGCCAAACGGTACCTTTTCCCGGCATTATCTGCAGAGACCGGCAGCAAAAAAGCGATCATGCCGCCGGCGATAGCTGATAGCAATAACAGTAGTCCGTCCCTCATTTTGAATTCGTGAATTCAATTTGTGCCGCAATTCCAGGAGTTACGTATCGCTCTGCACCTCCAGGTACCGACCAGATTAAACACGCTTCCAGTTCCGGATGTGCCTTCAGCACTTCGATTGCTTTCTCATGTCCCATCGACATAAAGGCTGTAGCCCAGGCATCTGCCAGGGTGCAATTTTCTGCAAATACAGACGCACTCATGATTTGATGTGCTACGGGATAACCTGATTTAGGGTCAATGGTATGGGCATAACGAATGCCGTTGATCTCCCGGTAATTAAAATAATTGCCCGAAGTTGAAAAGCTTTTGTTTTCCAGTCGGATGTATCCAATAAATTTTTCAGGACCTTGTGGGTCAACCAAACCAAGTGTCCATGACTCTTTAGTTTGAAGATTTATTCCTACAGCCATACCTTCTCCACCTACTTCTACCAGCATGTTACTGATGCCTTGGCTTTTCAAAAAATCGGTAATCACATCTGCCCCATAACCTTGGCCTATGGCACTGAAGTCAAGCTGAACCCGCGGATCAGATTTCAGGAGGCTATCGGAATCAAAAGTTATTTTTTCAAAGCCTATAAATTTTTTTACCTCCTCAATTTCTGTTGTGTCTGGTGAAGTGATTTTCCTTGGCCCAAATCCCCAGGCATTTACTAGTGGCATCACGGTCGGATCGTAGGCTCCTGAAGAACCTTGATAAACATCTCGGGAAACCTTAAGAGGCTTTTTAAAATACGGTAACGAAAAACCAATTCCTCTTTTGCTGCGGTTGAAAACCGAGATCTCGGCTGTTGAATCCCAAGTGCTGATCGACTTATTGACCAGAATAAGGAGGGAGTCGACTGCTTTCTGGAAATTCCGGTTTTTCCCGTCGAAGTAGGTCACGTGATAGGAAGTACCCATGGTTTTACCCTCGAGACGAATTGGCTCTATTGCTTTTCCTTTACGGTAAAGCATAACGACAAGAACGGCTGCAATCAGCAGAAGGGAGTAAATAATGTTTTTACCGCGGTTGCTCATGTTTAGTCAACGAGTCTGCAATTTAGGGTATTCATGACCTCTTTTACCTAACTTTCGGCTTTAACACATGCGTGAGGATTATCTGAAAGGTGACCAGGAAGGTATGGATCCGGATGAACGCGAGCTGGAACGTGCGCTCCGCCCGCTCTCTTTTCAGGATTTTACAGGCCAACAAAAGGTCCTCGATAACATAAAGATTTTTGTTCAGGCGGCTAAAAAGCGAAAGGAGCCGCTGGATCATGTATTGTTGCATGGCCCGCCCGGACTTGGAAAAACCACGCTTTCACACATCATTGCCAATGAACTTGGTTCTTCCATTAAGGTAACCTCCGGCCCTGTTTTGGATAAGCCTAGTGATTTGGCCGGATTGCTGACCAACCTGGAAGTAAACGATGTACTATTTATCGATGAAATCCATAGACTGAATCCTGTTGTAGAGGAATACCTTTACTCAGCAATGGAAGATTACAAGATTGATATCTTACTCGATTCGGGTCCAAATGCACGGTCAGTACAAATCGGCTTGAATCCGTTCACGTTAATTGGTGCGACTACGCGCGCTGGATTATTGACTTCGCCACTACGTGCGCGTTTCGGGATCAACGCCAGACTGGAGTATTATGAATCAGAACTGCTGACAACCATTGTAAAGCGTTCTTCTTCCATTTTAGAAACGCCAATTGATTCAGATGCATCCTTTGAGATTGCTCGACGTAGCCGTGGTACACCGCGTATTGCAAATAACTTATTAAAGAGGACCAGAGATTTTGCCCAGGTTAAGGGTGATGGTCGGATTACTAAAGCCATTGCTCAGTTTGCACTAAATGCATTGGATGTTGATGAGGATGGTCTGGATGAAATGGATAATCGAATACTTCTGGCCATTATTGAAAAATTTAAAGGTGGCCCGGTAGGATTGTCCACCATTGCAACTGCTGTTAGTGAAGAAGCTGAAACGATCGAAGAGGTTTATGAACCGTTTCTCATACAGGAAGGTTATCTAAAACGTACTTCTCGGGGACGTGAGGTGACGGACCTTGCTTACAAGCATCTCAACATGCCTGTACCGCCCCGACCAGGACAATTGCCCGGTTTGTTTGAGTCTTGACCAATCGGGTAGTACACCGTGGACTTGTCGCCAACCATCCGAACAAAACTTGTTAAGCAACGCGCTTTAGAAGCTGGCTTTCAACAATGCGGTATAGCCAAGGCGCAATTTCTTTCGGAAGAAGCACCCTTATTGGAAAAGTGGTTGAAAAACGGATTCCATGGTAGTATGAACTACATGGAGAATCATTTTGACAAGCGACTCGACCCCACCAAGCTTGTACCAGGTTCTAAGTCAGTTGTTTCATTACTGTACTCTTACTTTCCCTCAAAAACTATTGAAAACGAAAACGGTTTTAAGATTGCACGGTATGCCTATGGTGAAGACTACCACGTAGTCATTAAGGATAAACTATATGCGCTGATTGAAATCTTACGAAAAGACATTGGTGATTTTGATGGACGTGTATTTGTGGATTCTGCACCGGTAATGGAACGGCAGTGGGCTCAGCGATCTGGTTTGGGGTGGCTTGGAAAAAACAGTCTGCTGCTCAATCAAACCATGGGAAGTTACTTTTTCCTTGCAGAGTTGATTATTGACCTGGAGCTTGAGCCTGATGCTCCGGTATCGGATCGTTGCGGCACGTGTTCAGCCTGCATCGATGCCTGTCCCACTGACGCAATTGTGCAACCCGGAGTGGTAGACAGCAATAAGTGTATTTCTCATTTGACCATTGAGCTCAAGGAAGCGATTCCGACTGAATTTTCAGGCCGAATGGAAAACTGGATTTTCGGTTGCGACATATGCCAGGAGGTTTGTCCATGGAATCGATTTTCCAAACAACACCAGGAACCTCGTTTTGAACCTAAGGGTGAGTGGCCTGATTTTACGGAGCGCGAGTGGAGTGAGCTTACAGAAGAGGTGTTCAGTAAAAACTTTGGAAAGTCAGCCGTGATGCGTACCGGCTACCCAGGCTTGCAACGTAATATTCGAATGGCTGCGGATTCCCCTGAATAGTCGTCAGCTGTTTACTCAAAGCAAATATCGAGGATAGATCTGAAGCTATTCCCAAAGGTGGCATAACACCAGCTACGTAATTCGATGACTTCCGTTTCGAGTAGCATTCGAAGCGCTTTTCGTAATTCTTTTTCAAACAGACGGGCATCAAAACTCACGCGTGTGAGTATGATTTTGCAATAATCTAGCATTCCGGAAGATTTTATCATTGTTGGTGACCAATTCAAACTGAAAATTCAAGTTTAGAAAAGTCTCCATCTATTGTAAAGTGTGAATTACCTTTGCAAATTGATTTTGATCATTGTCTTTATTGTTATGAGAGTCCTGAAAAGCCTTTTTTTGCCCTGTCTAATCCTGCTGAGTTTCGTGGGTGCTGTGGCTCAACAGGTCTCCATTACGCTTGGTCCAGATGAAATCGGCGAAAATCAAATCTGGACGATTACATTGTCTGTTTCCAATGAACCTTTAAAAAGCTACGAACCTTTTCCCGAGATCACTGGTTTTCGGAAGCGAGGCGCCAGTACCCAATCACAGACCAGCATTATCAACGGACAAATGAGCTCTGTTTATTCGGTTGTGATGACCTACCTTCCCATTCAGCAGGGTATTGTTAATGTGCCAACCATAACCTTAAAAGTTAATGGTCAGTCTGTGACGGCTCAGGGAAAAAAAGTAAAAGTGGGGCCTCCAAAATCTGGCAATGCGCGGGATCCTTTTCGAAGCGCGTTTGAACAGGATCCGTTTGAAGAATTTTTTGGTGGTAGAAAGGAGACGGAATTTATCGATGTAAAAGAAGATGCCTTTCTGGCCGTAACTACCAATAAAGACGAAGTTTACGTTGGAGAAGGGTTTACTGCAACGCTCTCCTTTTTTGTTGGAGAATCTAATAAAGCGCCACTTCAGTTTCATGAACTGGGAGAACAGTTGACCGATATTCTGAAGAAACTCAGGCCTGCTGCCTGTTGGGAAGAAAATTTTAATATTGAAAATATTGAAGGCGAGCGGGTTCAAATAGCTGGGAAGGATTATACCCAATACCGAATTTATCAGGCAGCCTATTACCCGCTCAGCGACACCCCTATTGAATTTCCTGCCGTTGGATTGAACATGATCAAGTTTAAGGTGGCTAAGAATCCATCTTTTTTTGGTCAGAACCGTCAGGAAGATTTCAAGATGTTCTATTCAAAACCTAAGACAGTCCGGGTTAAAAATTTACCGCCTCATCCTTTACGTGAATCCGTTGCTGTAGGAAGATACCGACTCGAGGATCGGATAACGGCAAAGACAACCGAAACAGGTAAAAGTATTGGTTATGATTTCACGATTATCGGCGAAGGAAATATCTCAGGCATCCCTAAGCCTCAGGTTGCTAAAGACCACAGACTCGAATTGTTTGAGCCAAACATCAAACAAAACATCAGCCGTGGAAATGGAAGAGTTGGTGGCTCAAAACAATTTAGCTTTTTTCTGATTCCACAAGAACCCGGAATCTACGACCTTAGTCAGCGCATTTTTTTAATCTATTTTGATCCGGTGACCAAGAAGTATGATACGCTCCATTCAAATCGAAAACTAGAAGTAACAGGTGAAAGTATGACCAATCTGGTTATGACCAGTAACGATGCAACAGCTTTCTATGACCGTATCGCAGAAGCCGACAACACACTTTCACATCGTTCAGATAATGAGTATGTTCGTCTGCTGATAAATGGTTTTATCCTCCTATCCTTGGGTCTTTCCATTTACCTGGTATTAAAAAAGTAGAAAACGCCGCTCTTGTTTATGAACACTTACGGTCAGCATTTCCGGATCACAACGTTTGGCGAATCGCATGGGCCTGCCATTGGGGTGATCATCGACGGCTGCCCGGCAGGAGTGGAGTTTGATGAGTTATTGATTCGACGCGAATTGGACCGTCGAAAACCTGGACAATCCAGAATTACCACACAGCGCCAGGAAGAGGAAGGTTTTAAAGTTTTATCTGGCGTATTTGAAGGAAAGACGACAGGTACACCGATAGCCATTGTTATTGAAAACCAAGATCAGCGCAGTAAAGATTATACGCATATCAAGGATTCCTTCAGGCCATCCCATGCAGATTATACCTACGATGTCAAGTACGGCATTCGTGATTACCGTGGTGGTGGTCGCAGTTCAGCACGCGAAACAGCCGCCCGCGTAGCCGCCGGAGCTGTTGCCAAAATGTTACTTCATCGTAGTGGCATAACCGTGCAGGCTTTTGTATCGCAGGTTGGTGATCTTCGGGCGCCTCACTTTAGCACACTCGACCTCACAAAAACAGAAGAAAATATTGTCCGCTGCCCACACCCAGAAACAGCTGAGAAAATGATCAGTCTCATCGACCAGGTGCGCCTGGACCAGGACACTATTGGCGGTGTGGTTACTGGAGTAATTAAAAATTTACCAGCGGGACTTGGGGAGCCTGTCTTTGATAAATTTCATGCTGAGTTGGGAAAGGCAATGTTGGGAATCAATGCTGTAAAAGGTTTTGAATACGGCAGTGGATTTGAAGGTGTGCAACAGAGAGGATCTTTGCATAATGATGAATTTGTTAAGGATGGAGACCGCATCCGAACCAAAACAAATCATTCTGGTGGCGTTCAGGGAGGAATTACAAATGGCGAAGAGGTTTATTTTAATGTGGCCTTTAAGCCTGTAGCAACCATCATGCAGGATCAGCAAAGTATTGATAAAGAAGGGAACGCTGTAACAGTTTCTGGAAAAGGTCGTCACGATCCATGCGTTGTTCCGCGTGCTGTACCGATAGTAGAGGCTATGGCTGCTTTGGTAGCAGCTGATTTCCTGCTGCGTGCCAGGCTATCCAGGGTTTGAGTCCTATTTTCCCCATTTTTCCCGATCGAGACTTCGGTAATTAATGGCTTCGGCCAGATGCTCAGTCAGTATATGCTCGTTACCTTCCAGATCTGCTATTGTTCTGGATACTTTTAAAATCCGATCATAGGCGCGTGCTGAAAGCCCCAGTTTTTCCATGGCTTTTTTTAACATCGATCTTCCTTCATCGGTTATTTTACACACTTCTTTTACGGTATTGGATGTCATCATTGCGTTGCAATGAATAGACTTCCCATCAAATCGTAATGATTGAACTGCTCTTGCTCGAACTACCCGCTCCCGAATGATCTGCGAGGTTTCATTTCCTTTTCGGGCAGTCATTTCATCAAAGGTAATAGGAGTAACCTCTACATGAAGATCAATTCGATCCAATAAGGGCCCGCTCACTTTACTCAAGTAGCGTTGAACATTTCCCGGGCCGCAGGAACATTCTTTTTCAGGGTGATTGTAATAACCACATGGACATGGATTCATACTGGCCACCAACATAAAATTGGCTGGAAAATCGATGGAGACTTTTGCGCGGCTGATGGTTACTCTTCGCTCTTCCATGGGCTGGCGCATAACTTCTAGTACTGCTCTTTTAAATTCCGGTAGCTCGTCCAAGAACAGCACACCATTGTGGGCCAGCGAAATCTCCCCTGGCTGCGGAACACCTCCGCCACCAACGAGTGCAATATCTGATATGGTATGGTGAGGAGTTCGAAAAGGTCGCGCAGTCATCAAGGTTGCGCCTTTACCCAACCGGCCTGCCACCGAATGAATTTTTGTTGTTTCAAGTGCTTCAGTTAGCGTTAGTGGTGGTAAAATCGTAGCCAATCTTTTTGCCAGCATTGTTTTTCCGGCACCGGGAGGTCCAATCATAATGACGTTATGACCGCCGGCTGCAGCAATTTCTAAGGCTCGCTTAATGGTTAGCTGCCCTTGAACATCACTAAAATCGGTGTCGTAATCATTCAATTGCCGATGGAATACTTCCCGAGTGTCAATTTGTAGCGGTTCAATTTTTTTCTTCCCGGAGATAAAATGGATAGCCTCCTCAAGTGTCTCCACACCGATAATGTCTAGGTTATTGACTATGGCGGCTTCAGCTGCATTCGATTTTGGCAAGATGAATCCTTTAAAACCCTCTCGCCTGGATTGTATGGCAATGGGAAGCACTCCGCGAATGGGTCTCAAAATTCCATCCAGGGATAGCTCACCCATGATCAGATAGTTCTCAAGCTCTTCCGTACGTATTTGCTCACTTGCCTTTAAAATGGCTAAGGCAATGGAAAGGTCATAAGCTGATCCCTCCTTTCGGATATCCGCAGGGGCAAGGTTCACCACAACCCGATTCCGAGGCATGTAATAGCCAATTGACTTTAGTGAGGATTCGACACGGTGCTGACTTTCTTTTACCGCACTGTCGGGCAGCCCAGTCATATAAAAGTCGAGACCTTGCCCTACATTAACTTCAACGGTTATTGTCTTAGCCTCCACTCCGTGAACGGCGCTTCCAAATGTTTTCGCAACCATCAGAATTCTGAATTTTCAGGCGATTTAGGCTGAAGAACTCAGATGTAATGCATGAAGTGGTGAAGGAACGGATGGTCTGAAGGAAAATACCGGTAATGGATTGCTCTAATCACCGATTAGTGTTCTAAGCGAATGGCGCCACTGTTTACAATGGCCTGTGAAATTTTTTCTCCGTACTCATGGGCCATACTCTCGGTACTGGAAGGATCAAACGATTGGGTTTGATTAGAATACAGTAATTGTCCCGTCTTCAATTCATACAAATTGCTTTCCCAGAAGTATCGTGTATCGTTTACATAATAACCAGGTTGATAGACTCTGCTGTTCATCATCATATGGTATCCCCAGAAGTTATTGTAATAGTAGAAGAATGGGGAGTAGTAGAAATATCCGTGATAATAGTAGCGTTCACGTTCCTTATCCAATAACACAACCGTCAAAACCAGATCAATATCTCTATTCCGCAATCGTTCCAATGCAGCGCCTTCCTCCAGTCCCTCAAAGGCCTTAGGTCCGAATTCATGAAAGGATGATATGGTCTCAAATCCTCGGCTACGCAAATCGAAGGTCAGATGACGCTCCATATTTTCTTTGATCGAACGATCCTTGTCATGAACAAGGCTTAATACAAGAATTTTTTTGGCTGTCACCGAAGGGAGTCCACTCGGTTGCCACTGCGAAGTAATTCGTGTGGATGAACATGAAAATAAAATG
>JBMSPY010000031.1:0-13514 GCA_049423005.1 Cyclobacteriaceae bacterium | reverse complement strand
CACCGGCACTGGCCGCGTCTGAATTAATAAATACCCAAACTGGTTTTTTAACCGCCATGATCTGATCTACGATTTCCTTAGCATCTGTGAGCACGCCACCATACGTATCCATATCAATAACGATGTAATCAGCTTTTGTTTGCTCGGCATGTTCCAGGGCTAGCTTAACGTAGCGGTTCATCCGAGGATCGATTTCCGCGCGAATCTCCATAATCATTACCCTGGACCGTTTTGCGGATTCATTTTGTGCATACAAGGGCATCAGCCCTGACATCAGCAGGCAAATCGTGAGGAGGCCGGTCAGCTTTTTCATGGTAATGATTCTTCTAGAAGATCCAAAGAACTCAAAATTACAAATAAATAGTCCGGCTCGTTTTTTCGGCAAGAACTGGAACCGAGTAAATTTGTTCAATATTAAAGCCTATGCTTAACCTACTGCTCATTGTAGTCGGCTTCTGGACCGGTGAATCCTCCTTGAATCGGATGCCAGATTCCCTTCGTCTGGAAACGGTAAACGGCAAATCGTATATCATCCATCAGGTTGATAAGGGAGAAACCTTGTTTTCAATCAGCAGGAGGTACGGTGCCGCCTTATCAGCTGTGCTGGAAAGTAATCCCGGAGCTGATTCAGGTATCGATGCCGGTCAGGAAATTAAAGTTCCATACTCTGGAAGACTAAAAGATAAGAATGTGGATGGTGTCGTTCACGTAGTTACTGAAAAGCAAACCTTGTATTCGATCGCGCGTCAGTACGGTGTTTCGGTCGATCAAATCAGGGATTGGAATAACCTTGGTGAAAAAAATATACAGGTTGGTATGAAGCTGAGGGTTAAAAACTCAACTCAATTTCCTGTCTCGCCAAAAGAAGATATCCTCTCCAGGCCTCAAAAAGAGGTCACACATATTGTTGTTGAAAAAGAGACATTATACGCTATTGCCCGCGCCTATCAAGTTTCTGTCAATGACCTGATCAAGTGGAATAAGCTCACCTCCAGTAGTGTTAAAACGGGCCAGCAGTTGTTAATAAAATTGGAACAGGCTACTCAGACAAACGATGAACCAGTTGAGGTAAAGGTCACGAAAACAGAAAATACTCCAGTGAAGCTTGTGCAGTCGACTCCGGAGAAAATTGAACCAGTGAATACCGATGAAAAAAATGAATCGGGATTTGCCTTACTATCGGAGCGAAGTGGTGAAAGTCGTAAATACCTGGCGTACCACCGAACCATTCCGGAGGGAACAGTTCTTCGTGTTCGGAATAAGGAAACACGGAAAGAGATTTTTGTAAGGATTGCCGGAAAACTTCCTGAATCAGAGGGTAAAGAAGTATTGATTCGGATATCTAAGGCTGCCTGGGAAAAGCTCGGAGGCGTTGATCGTTTCCCGGTCGAGATTATCTTTTTCGAATAAGTTACTATGTCGTCCGTAATCAAGGGCGAAGCACTTCGGGAACTCCTTGAGCAAAAGGCAGATCAGTACAATCAGCACTCCTTCATCGAAGCGGATCCCATTTGTATTCCGCATCGGTTCACCAAACGACAGGATATAGAGATTGCCGGTTTATTTGCGGCTACACTGGCGTGGGGTCAGCGAAAGACAATCATTAAAAAAAGTCTGGAGCTCATGGCCATGATGGATGATGCGCCCCATCACTTTATTCTGAATCACCAGGAGAAAGATCTGAAAGTCATTGCTAAATTTTGTCACCGGACTTTTTCGGGAACCGATGCACTTTATTTTGTTGATTTCTTAAAGAGATTTTATTCGGTGCACCAGTCTCTTGAAGAATTGTTTGAGCCTGCTTTCAGAAATGGTGGCGCTAAAGAGGCGCTGATTGTTTTTCGTAATCGGTTTTTTGATGTAGCGTATGCTCCGGCCAGAACAAAAAAACACGTCTCTTCCCCAGCGCGCAAATCGGCATGTAAAAGACTAAATATGTACTTACGCTGGATGGTCCGTCAGGATAACCGAGGTGTTGATTTTGGTTGTTGGAATAAAATCCCAATGTCAAAACTGATCGCACCGGTAGACTTACACGTAGAACGTGTGGCCCGAAAACTCAAACTGATTAAACGGAAACAAGTGGATTGGGAAACAGCGGAAGAACTAACGGCTAATCTCAGAAAATTTAATTCCAATGATCCAGTACGCTATGATTTTGCACTATTTGGATTGGGAATGATGGAACGATTCTAAAGAAATTTGGAGAGGCCAAAAATGATCTCTTTGTACTTCTTCAATCCTTGCTCAATTTCCTCCACGTAAATGAATTCATCTGCGGAGTGAGACCGTGCAGAATCGCCTGGACCAATTTTAATGGAAGCCACTGGAATTAAGCTCTGATCGGAAGTGGTAGGGGAGCCATAGGATTTCGAGCCACTTGCCAATGCTGATTGAACCAAAGGATGGTGGAGGTCGATAGATGAAGGACGCAAGCGAAGAGATCGTGGCGTAACGGTACTCTGAACATTTTGACGTATCGTTTCCAACAGCTCCTCCAGGCTATACGCATCCGTAGCGCGTACATCAACTGTAAATCTACATTCTGCAGGTACCTGATTGTGCGCCTGACCGGCCTGAATAATGGTAACACTCATCTTAACTGGACCAAGTGTTTCAGAAATTTTAGGAAAAGCAAACGCCCGAAACCACTCTACATCACGCATGGCTTTATAAATAGCATTGCTGCCTTCTTCACGGGCTGCGTGTCCGGCTACCCCGGTCGCTACACAATCCAAAACCATGAGTCCTTTTTCGGCGACCGCCACATCAAGCTTGGTGGGCTCACCAACGATTGCAAAATCAATGTTTGGCAGCAAGGGCCATAATCCCTCTATTCCATTACGACCGGAAATCTCCTCCTCAGCGGTTGCTGCCACTACCAGATTGACAGGTAGATTTTTTTCTTCATACAACTCACAAAAAACGCCAATCAGACTGGTCAGCGCGCCTCCGGCATCGTTACTCCCCAAGCCGAATAATTTTCCATCTTCAATTGATGGAGAAAAAGGATCTCTTGTATATCCTGGGTTTGGTCGCACCGTATCGTGGTGCGAGTTCAGCAACAGGGTTTTCTTTTCGGATGAGAAATGCTTATTGACAGCCCATACATTATTAAGATGTTGTTGACATGCAATGCCAGACTGGATCAAATGCTGGTGGATAATCTGAGCTGATGTATTCTCTTCTTTACTAAACGATGGCGTAGAGATAAGCTCCTGAAGAAGCTCCATCTGACGATTCATCCGCGAAGATTTCATGCTTCAAAGGTGCGCAAAAATCAGTAGAGCGTAAGGAGAGTGCCCGTAGTTTCTAAACTGGTGTTCCTATTCAGATCTCCGGCATTTCCAATAACCACTTCTTTCACACCAGAGTGAATGGCTTTGAAGGCGCCCTCAATTTTTGGAAGAATGCCATCCTGTAAGGCGCCTGATTCCAGTAGTTGCTTGTACTTAGGCATATTGAGTGACCTAATTACTGAGTCAGGATTGGACACATCCTCTAAGACACCTTTTTTCTCAAAACAATAAACCAGGCGTACATCGAAGTGCTTACTCATGGCCACTGAAACAGCACTGGCAATGGTATCGGCATTGGTATTTAACATACTGCCTTCAGCGTGAGTTAAAGGAGCAAGTATTGGGATAATATTTTGTTTCAAAAGAAAATACAGGAGCGTTGAGTTAACCGAATCTTCATTCAGATCCCCAACGAACCCGTAATCCACTTCTCCAACTGGTCTTTTCGTGGCTTTGATCAGATTTCCATCTGCGCCCGTTACACCGATCGCATTTACGCCAAGTTGCTGTAGTCGGGCGGTAATTTGTTTGTTGATGAGTCCACCGTATACCATGGTAACCAGGTCCAGAGTGGATGCATCGGTTACCCGACGGCCATTGACCATTACTGGCTTGAGCCCCATCTGCTCACCGAGTTTAGAGGCAATTCCGCCACCCCCATGAATTAGAATTTTTGGCTCTCGAATTCCTGAGAAATCTTTTAGAAATTTTTCTAGATCGGTTTCGCGATCAATAACATTGCCTCCGATCTTAACAACAAATAATCTGTTCATCTTCTGAGTTCCTCTAACAATTTTTTAATAGTTCAGCCAAAACCGCTTGGGCAGCCCAAACTCTGTTACCGGCCTCCTGTATGACGATCGAACTTGGGCTATCCAGTACTTCGTCTGCAATCACAACATTTCGTCTTACCGGTAAGCAGTGCATTACTTTTGCCTGATTGGTTCTCTCCAGTTTTTTAGCAGTCATCATCCAGGATGGATCACTGTTTAAAATTTTACCATAGTCGGTGTAGGAAGACCAGTTTTTAACATACACAAAATCTGCTCCCTCGAGTGCTTCGTCCTGTGAATGGGTAATGGTTGCGCCTTGGGTGAATGAAGCATCCAGTTCATAGCCCTTTGGCTGCGTGATCCAAAAATCACTTGCGCCCCATGCATTTACCCATTCGGCAAAAGAATTTGGAACGGCCTGTGGCAACGCCTTCACGTGCGGTGCCCAGGTGAGCACTACTTTTGGAGTTCGATTCGACGGCAGGTGCTCGGTAATGGTAATCAGGTCTGCAAGACTCTGCAGAGGGTGTAGGGTGGCACTTTCCAGGCTTACTACAGGAACACCGGAGTAGCGCATAAAACTTTTCATGATGTACTCACTGTAATCCTTCTCACGATCTGTAAGCCCAGGGAAGGAGCGAACACCTAGAATATCAACGTATTGTCCAAGGACGGCAGCGGCCTCTTTTACGTGCTCAGTGGTATTTCCGTTCATCACCACGCCATCTCCGAATTCAAGTTGCCAGCCGTCTTTGTCCGCGTTAAAAACAATGACGTCCATCCCCAGATTTTTTGCTGCTACCTGCGTACTGATTCGGGTGCGTAGGCTGGGATTCATGAACAAGAGTCCAATGGTCTTTCCTTGTCCGACTTGCTGATTATTGAAAGGATCTGCTTTGAGCGTCCGTCCTGACTCAATTAGTGCGCTTACGGAAGCAACATCCTTTACCGAGATAAAATGATTCATGCAGTTGCGTTTTGATGAATTTCCTGATCCAGAGCAGATAGAAATAGTTCGGCATCCTGTTTAGAAAGAGCCAGGGACGGGAGCAGTCGAATAATAGCTGGCTTGGCTTCGCCAGTGAAAATTCTGTGTTTGCTGATAAGATTTGTTCTGAGCTGTAGATGATGCTCCGGCGTATCAAATCCAATCATCAGGCCTTTACCTCTTACGGGTGCCTGGAGTATGGAGGTGATTTTTTCAATAAGTAGGGTACCAATGGTTTCGGCATTCTCCATCAGCCTTTCCTCTTTAATGATGTCTAATACGGCAATCCCTGCCGCGCAGGCCAGATGGTTTCCGCCGAAAGTGGTTCCAAGCATTCCCGACCACGGCTTCAAATCCGGGTGAATGAGTACACCGCCGATTGGAAAACCATTTCCCATTCCCTTGGCCGTTGCAATTAAATGCGGTCTGATTCCGGCATGCTGATGTGCGAAAAATTTTCCCGTGCGACCGTAGCCGGACTGAACCTCATCTAAAATGAGAATAACACCACGCTCTTGGCAACGCTTCTCCAGATGTTGCAGGTATTCGGGCTGTGGTTCAAAGATTCCCGCAACACCCTGAATGCCTTCGATAAGAATAGCAGCTACTTGATCGTCCAATGCGGCGTCCAGGGCGGATGCATCGTTCATGGGCACAAAAATAATTTCATGACCTGCGTTAAACGGCGCGATAATTTTAGGATTGTCAGTAGCGGCCACGGCTCCGGAGGTGCGACCGTGGAAGGCTTTCTTCATGGCGATGATCTTTCGCTTTCCGGTGATGAAGGAAGCAAGCTTTAAGGCATTCTCATTGGCCTCGGCGCCAGAATTACATAAAAATAAAGAGTAGTCGTTGTAGCCAGAGAGTGCTCCCAGCTTTTCGGCTAACTCTTCCTGAAGTTTATTTTGTACACTGTTGGAATAAAAACTGATTTTATTCAACTGATCCTGGATGGCGGCATTGTATTTAGGATGAGAATGTCCGACAGAGATTACCGCATGACCTCCGTATAAGTCCAAGTACTCCTGACCATTGGCATCCCAAATTTTTGAGCCTAAGGCACGAACAGGTTCGATGGGCAATAAGCTGTAAACGTCAAATAATTTCATCAAGTATTCAGTCGGTGTAAGTCGCCTAAAAGGCTATTGGCTTAAGATTCAGTCCTGAGGTCTCTGGAAATCCAAACATCAGGTTCATATTCTGAACAGCTTGTCCGGCAGCACCTTTTAACAAATTGTCAATCGCAGTATGGATGGCTGCCGTTTCGCCAATCTGTTCGATGTGAAGAAGACACTTGTTGGTGTTAACAACTTGTTTCAGATCAATGCCTTCCTCTGAAACGATGGTGAAAGGATGTTCGGCGTAATAGGCGGTATAGAGTTCCTGAAGAGCCTGATGGCTCATCCCGGGTGAAAGAACCGATGTTACAAAAATACCTCGGGTGAAATCTCCGCGCCAGGGCACGAAATTCACAGCCTCACTAAAACCTTGTTGAAGGTCTATCAAAGTCTGCTTAATCTCACCGAGATGCTGGTGACTTAATGTTTTATAGGCAGATATATTATTTGCGCGCCAGGAGAAATGGGTGGTATCCTGAAGTTTTTGTCCGGCACCTGTTGACCCTGTGATTCCAGTGCTGTGAACCATACCCAACTTTCCAGCTTTAGCCAGAGGAAGCAGTCCAAGCTGAAGAGCTGTGGCAAAACATCCTGGGTTGGCTACACGATTCGAACCTTTAATATTTTCGCGGTAAACTTCCGGGAGTCCATAGACGAAATCATGATCAGCATGGCGGAGACGAAAATCCTGGCTCAGATCGATTATTCGAACCGACGCAGGAGCGGGATGTTCCTTCAAAAATGTTGACGATTCTCCGTGGCCAAGGCACAGAAACCAAACATCAGCTGATCCAATCTCTGCAACAAATTTTAAATCTGTTTCTCCGGACAGGTCTCGATGAACAGAAGCCACCGATTTGCCGGCCTGACTTCTGCTTTGTACAAAAGCAACTTCTGCATAAGGATGATGAATCAACAAGCGAAGGGTTTCACCTCCGGTGTACCCGGCGCCGCCGATAATGCCAGCCCTTATTTTTAAAGTGTTCATGGTTGCTGTTGGGGAGAAACGTCCTTGCCAATTTGATGAAAGATGGCGGCTTGGTTTCCAAAGATTTTGGTAAACCCTTTCACGTCATCTCCTGTCCAACCCAGGTTCATTTCACCGTATTTTCCAAATTTAGAGGACATCAGATCGTATTCCGATTCGATACCATGGATAACGAACCGTTGCGGGAATAAATCTAGGTGAACGGTGCCGGTAACCCGCTGCTGACTGCTGGAAAGGAAGGCTTCCATGTCGCGCATAACCGGATCCAGGTATTGGCCTTCGTGCAACCAGTTACCATAGAATTGCGATAATTGATCTTTCCACGACAGCTGCCATTTGGTAAGCACATGTTTCTCCAGAGCATGATGTGCCTTGATGATCAATAGGGGAGCGGCAGCCTCAAATCCTACGCGGCCTTTGATTCCTATGATGGTGTCGCCAATATGAATGTCACGTCCAATGCCAAACGGACCTGCCAAAAGCTGAAGCTGACGAATGGCTTCAACAGGGTGGTCGTAGGTTTGGCCATTGACTTCATGCAACTCACCTCGGATGAAGCCAAGGATTACTTTTTCAGGAGTAGATTTTGAAATGGGTGTTGGCCATGCTTCTTCAGGCAGTATGCCGAGTGAATTCAGCGTTTCCTTGCCGCCAACGGATGTTCCCCACAGTCCTTTATTGATGGAGTACTTCGCTTTCTCAAAATTAAAGTTGACGTTCTTTTTTCTCAGATAGTCAATTTCAGCCTCGCGTGAAAGTTTAAGTTCTCGTATCGGGGTGATGATTTCCAGGCCGGGTGCCAGAATGTGTAGGGCCATATCGAACCGAACCTGATCGTTTCCGGCTCCTGTAGAACCATGACAAACGGCAGAGGCTCCAATTTCTCCTGCATAACGCGCCACTGCCAGCGCTTGCACCATACGTTCTGCGCTGACACTGAGTGGATAGGTGCCATTCTTCAAAACGTTTCCAAATACCAGATACCGAATGATGTTGTCGTAATAATATCCGGTCACATCCTCCGTACGATGGGATGCCACGCCAAGTTCAAAAGCACGCTTTTCAATTTGTGTTACCTCTTCCTTGCTGAATCCTCCGGTGTCCACAGTTAAAGTATGAACCTCGTATCCAAGGTCCTCGGCTAAATACTTTACGCAGAAAGAGGTGTCCAGACCCCCGCTAAACGCCAACAGAACTTTCTTTTTCATGAACTAATTGGATTACCAGAAAAACAGCAGGCTGAGAAGTGAGCTTTTCTTTTCACTGCCTGGATTTTCTGTGGTTTGTTTTTGATTGTCATCTTTTTTATCCCGCGACTTCAGCAGAACAAATTGTTTAAAGCGAACCCACCGGGTGAATAAGCTGAAGTTATTGGCAAATGACCTGCGCTCCTCTTCTTGAGATGCTGGTTGAGGTTGAACGACCTGTTTTTTAGCTGCCTCTTTTGGATCAAAAAGCATTCCTGTGCACAAACAGTTTTTGCGGTTCTTGGCCATCAGGATGTCATAGTTCACACAGCTCTGACAACCCTTCCAAAAGGCCTCGTCATTGGTTAGTTCGGAGTAGGTGACTGGCTCGTAACCCAACTCGGAATTGATTTTCATAACGGCCAGGCCGGTGGTCAGACCAAAAATTTTGGCCTCTGGATATTTGGTTCGAGAAAGTTCAAAAATGCGTTTTTTGATTTCACGGGCTACGCCTGATTTCCGAAAAGGAGGTGATACGATGAGGCCACTGTTGGCCACATAGTTTTCATTCTCCCAGGCCTCGATGTAACAAAAGCCTACCCAAGTGTTATCGGGAGTCAGGGCAATAACCGCTTTCCCTTCACTGATCTTTTGACGGATGTAGTCGGGAGAGCGCTTGGCAATTCCGGTGCCTCGTGCTTTTGCCGATTCCTCCATCTCCGCTGTGATGGTTTCTGCGAAATGTAAATCTTCAAGGCCTGCAGGCCTTACAATTATCGGATCGTTCAACTTCTACTTAATTAAATATTGAATCAAAAGGACCTAAATAGAAAATCCCTCGACCGCCGGTCGTAGGTAAAAGGACAGGAATTTAGACTATCAGATTCTGATTTGTCGACGGCCTGAGCGACCGGTAGACAGAGGAGATTTTTGTAATGCTTGAACCAGTGTTGGATGAGTGCCTCTGGTATCGAAAAGGGTAACAAGTGTTTCCAATTCTCAGGTAGTGGTTAGCTTTACTTATATGGCTTCATAAAATCGGCTCAAATGTAAAAGTTAAATTTTTACGCAAGCCAATTCCGCCAAATTTTTTTCCACTAACAGTCATTTGTATTTCTCTCTTTCCAAACCCGGGAAATTACCGATCACACCCGCTCGAGTTTTACTGGATAGGTTTGTCCGGCATTCCACTGACAGATGTACAGATTTTCATCCTGGTCAACGCACACATCATGGCAGTGTTTAAAAACTGGTGTAGCCTGAACCATCAGTTGCAATTGTCCATCCCGATACTCCGGCGCTGAACCACCTGGATTGGAAATGACCTGGTCCTTTTCGTTTAGAATAGTCACAAAACCTGAGTTTGGAGTTTGCTCAAGGTAGCGAAGGCGTGACCAGCATACCCCGGAATAAAGTGTTTTTCCTTTAATAACTGGTCGGCAAACAAAAGCACCGGGTAAAAACAAGGTCGAAATATAGCGGCCATCCAGGGTAAAACGCTTAAAGCTGTTATGCCCACGCGAAGTGCATAATAATGTGGTCTGGTTTGGATTCCGGTCGTCGATGCATACACCATGGGCGGTGCTGAACTGATCATCGCCACTTCCTGCGCCTCCGAATTTCCGAATGAATTCTCCCTTTGCGTTGAACTGCAATATGAATTGTGACCCATAGCCATCAGCTACATAAATATCTCCGTTTGGTGCCACAGCTGTTTCGGTCGGTCGGTAAGGAGCATCTGCTGAATAAATCCCAGTTTGGACGGGATGAGGAAGTTCCATCAACTTTTGGCCGTCAAGAGTTGTTTTTACGACTCTGCCAGCTCCCGGGTCACATAAAAACAAAAACTCTTCTCCTCCCTCGCGACTTAAGGTAAGACCATGCCCGCCGGTAAACTCAGTTCCCCAGGTTCCTAGGAGTTTTCCCGATTGATCGTAGAAGAGGATTTTGTTTTTTGGCTCGTCGGTAATCATCAGGAGACGCCCCTTTTTATCCATCACCATCTCGTGGCAATTTTTGACTGGCGTCTTTTGCGGATCCAATGAACCCCAATTCAGATGAAGTTTATATTGAAACTTTCCGTGGCCAAGAATATCATCCTTCAGTTTCGGCCTGCTGATAATGTTAAAAATTGGTAAGGTAACGGCAAGTCCGGTCAATCCGGCGTTTCGGATGAATGTTCTTCTGGCAGTCTTTTTTTCCATAGTGTTGAATGTGGAAGCTACGGAATTATGACACCTTCTGCAATCAGCATCCGTTGATTCTCATGGCCACCTTTTAATTTTCTATCTTTAATGACATATGAGTCATCTAAAACTTGATCAGATCCTGGGCGTTAAGTACCCCATTATTGTAGCGCCAATGTTTCTTATTTCCAACACAGCAATGATCAAAGCGGCGTTGGATGCCGACGTAACGGCTGCCTTTCCTGCTCTCAACTACCGTACAGATGCTGAGTTACGAAAGGCTATTGCAGATATCCGTGCCCATACCAACAAACCATTTGGGGTAAACCTTATTGTTAATAAGAGTAATCCAAAATACCGTTCTCAGCTTCAAACTCTCCTGGAATTAAAGGTATCCTTCATTATTACTTCCTTGGGTAATCCTTCGGAAGTAATAGAGAAATGTAAACCCGCCGGAATTAAAGTGCTCTGTGATGTCACCGATTTGGCCTATGCAAAAAAAGTGGAAGCACTTGGTGCCGATGCACTCATTGCGGTCAATGACCAGGCAGGTGGACATACCGGAAAAATCGATCCTGAAGAGTTGGTGCGGATGCTTGTACGTGAATGCTCGATTCCGGTCATTTCCGCTGGTGGAATTGGTACAGGTGAGCAACTTGCTGAAGCCATTGGATGGGGTGCTGCCGGCGCATCCATTGGTACCATCTTTATTGCAAGCAATGAGGCGCAAGTATCCGCTTCATATAAGCAAGCGCTGATTGATTATGGAGCAAAAGACATTGTCCTGACTACAAAAATTTCAGGATCGCCCTTAACTGTGATCAATACTCCTTATGTTCAAAAGCTAGGAACAGAAGCCACCTGGTTGGAGCGCTTTTTACTTAAGAACAAGTGGCTAAAAAAATACACCAAGATGTTCATTGCCTTAAGAGGTATGCGCAAAGTTCAAAAAGCCACCTTCGACGCCTCCTACCAAACGTATTGGTGCGCAGGTCCATCCATTGACTACATACATAAAATTGAACCCCTTGGTGATATCGTACGTCGACTGACCCGTGAGTATGAAATGGCTATTGGTCAGCAGAACGGGTGATTGGTAACCGAATGGTGTAAACAGATCATTAATCCGACTTCAGATCTCTTATCTTTATTCTATGAAAAATTTATTTATCTCCTTCCTGATTGTATTGGTTTCGGCAGGTTGTGCAGTGGAAGTTAAAACCATGCATAGCCCCTCCGTTGATTTTTCAAAGTATAAAACTTTCTGTTGGCTGAATGGTTGTGACATTACTGCTTCCGGAAATGTAAAGGTTAAAGACGCCTCCCTTCAAAATAAACTAAAACGTGCGCTTACTCTGGAAATGAAACGAAAAGACTTTGTATTGGATGCGCAAAATCCGGATATGCTGCTGGGTATCTTTGTGACGTTAAAAGACGAGCGATCCATTTCTTACCGTCGTGATGATGAGGTTCCTGTCTTTTGGCCCAACGATACACAGCCGGACTTAATGCTTTATACCAAAGGCACCATTGTGGTTACCATCGTTGATCGAGCTACTGGAGCCCTGGTATGGGAATCTACGGCCATTAGTTATATGGACTTTCATACCGATCCATCCCAGACCCGTATCAATCACGCCGTTCGACAAATTCTTAAGGATTTTCCACCTGAAAAGACTGCAGTGGCTGGAAATTAAAGTTGTGCAGTAGGACATTCATCATTTACCCTAAAAGTCCTTACACATAATTTAGTCCGTTAATGAAAAATAGTGACTGAAGTATTTCAGGGCTCCTTTCGCATGCTTGCGGGAATAGGAATTTTCCTGCTGGGTATGACTTTTTTAGAGGAGGCCTTGCGCGTATTGGCTGGTCGCCCGTTCAAGCTTTATCTGCGAAAACAAGCAGCCAATAAGGTAAGAGGAGTTCTGGGGGGAATGGTGGTAACGGCAGTCCTCCAAAGCAGCTCCATTGTTAACCTGATGGTTCTTGCCATGGTTGGTAGTAACGTCATGCGATTGGAAAATGCCTTGGCTGTTATTCTCGGTTCGAATGTTGGCACCACGCTGGATTCATGGATCGTGGCATTGATTGGATTTCGATTCAGCATTGAATCTTTTGCGTTACCCATTCTGGGCATTGCCGGTATCTTTCGAATCGCCCTTCCCAAAACGAGTAGAGGATATAATTGGTCGGTATTCTTTTTTGGATTAGGTGCTGTCTTCCTGGGTCTTGAATTTATGAAGACAGGATTTATTGGACTCGCAGCGGAAATGGATTTTGCATCCATCAAAAATTACCCACTACTATTTTTCCTGTTTGTTGGATTTATCATTACGACTATCATCCAGTCGAGTTATGCTACCATGGCTATGGCCCTTAGTGCCGTTTATGCTCAGGCCATTGATATTCTTCCGGCAACAGCCATTATTCTGGGCGCCGAAATCGGCACGACCATTAAGCTTTTGGTAGCTGCAGCAGGAGGGTCAAGTGTAAAACGGCAGGTTGCCTTTGGAAATTTCTTTTACAATGTATTGGTCATTGCGGTTGCTTTTTTGTGCATTCATCCGATCACCAACCTTATTTTAAAAATGGGTTTAACGAATCCCATGATCCGATTGGTATCGTTCCAAACCTTTATAAACCTGACTGGAGCTGTTCTTTTCTTGCCTTTTCTGAAAGTAGCTGGTCAGTGGTTGGAAAAAAGATTTAAGGATACGAAAACCTTAACGGCCTTTATTCATCAGGTGCCGGCTGAAACGGAGGAATTAGGTCTGGAGGCACTTAAAAAAGAAACCAAAAGATTTTTTCAGTTGACATTGGATTTTGTCAGACATTCCTTTCAATGTCGACGTATTTCCAACGACGAAATTCCGGCTGCTTATTTTAAACTTCCGGTGGCCGATCAGTACGATTACCTCAAATCCCTTCATGGTGAAATTCACTCCTGGTTCATCGAACAGCGAAAGGTGCTTCAA
>JBMSPY010000030.1:0-13570 GCA_049423005.1 Cyclobacteriaceae bacterium | reverse complement strand
CATTTCCTTCAAAGCCGAGGCTCGTAGATTGAATACCAACTGTGCATGGTCCGCCGGCAATGATATAATCTACTGCGTTCCCGAGTTGTTGCTGAACGTGTGCCGCAGAGGTTGGACTGATGTAACCAAATGGATTGGCACTTGGTGCTGCCAGTGGAAAATTAAGACGACTTAAGAGTTGATGCGCCAACGTATGATTCGGACAGCGGAAACCAGCCCGCTCTAAACCGGAGGTGACTAAATCAGGGATGATCGATTTTTTTGGAAGCAGTAGGGTTAATGGTCCGGGCCAAAACCGATCCATAAGCCGTTCAGCTTTTGGGGGAATTTCAGTGGCATAAACTGCTAGCTGGTCTTTGTCACTTAGGTGTACGATAAGCGGATCAAAAGTTGGTCGGTTTTTAACCTGAAATATAGTAGCGACCGCATGCTCATTCAGAGCGTTACCGGCAAGGCCATAAACCGTTTCGGTTGGAATGGCTACCAGCTGACCTTTTTCGAGCAGGCTGACTGCTTTTGCAATATCGGTACCAATTTCCGCCAATGGACTTAATTCAGGGGCGCAAGTTACGGCTTTGGTTGTCATTCGAAGTAGCTTCAGGAGTTAGCCATATTTGGTCTTATTTTAAATTAACTTTGTGCCACAAAAATGATTTCGGTTATGGATAAACAAAGTCGCCAGTTCCTGGTCAACTATCTAAACAATGCTTCGCCTACAGGTTTTGAGCAATCTGGCCAGCAAATCTGGTTGGATTACCTGAAGCCCTATATTGATGAGTATATCGTAGATGTTTATGGCAGTGTAGCGGCTGTAATCAATCCAAAAGGAAAGTATAAGGTAGTCATTGAGGCCCATGCCGATGAAATCAGCTGGTTTGTGAACTACATCACCGATGATGGTTACATCTATGTTCGGCGTAACGGTGGCTCAGATCATCAGATTGCGCCCTCTATGCGCGTGAATATCCATACCGACAAGGGAATTGTAAAAGGTGTGTTTGGCTGGCCGGCTATCCATGTACGCGATGCAGGTAAAGAGGAGACGCCAACCCTGAAAAATATTTTTATAGACATTGGCGCGGAAAATAAAAAAGAGGTTGAGGAGATGGGTGTGCACGTAGGTTGTGTCATAACTTTTGACGACGGCCTTATGGAGTTGAATAAAAAATTCCTAACCGGCCGTGCACTCGATAACCGAATGGGAGGCTTTATGATTGCTGAAGTGGCCCGACGGATATCAGAAAATAAAAAGAAACTTCCCTATTGTCTGTACATCGTTAATGCCGTGCAGGAAGAAATTGGTTTGCGGGGTGCTGAAATGATCAGTCGTCGTCTTAAACCTGACCTCGCTATTTGTACCGACGTCACCCACGATACCCAGTCGCCGATGTACAATAAACGCGAGAGCGGCAATCTTAAATGTGGAGCCGGACCAGTCCTGTGCTACGGTCCTGCAGTTCAGAATAATGTCCTTAAAATGATTCTGGAAGTTGCCCAAAAGAAAAAAATTGCCTTCCAGCGCCAGGCCGTCTCACGTTCTACAGGTACCGACACTGATTCTTTTGCCTATTCTGCGGAGGGTGTTGCCTCGGCCTTAATTTCACTTCCTCTGAAGTACATGCACACTACAGTTGAAACCGTGCATAAGGACGATGTGGAGAGCGTTATCCGGCTGATCTACGAAGTTCTGCTGGCGGTTAAGCCCGGCGCAGACTTTAGGTACATTCGGTAAACCGAATCAACTTTCTTTCAATTCGAAACCAACACTTTCCATATCCTTCCAAAACCGAGGATAGGATTTGTTGATGACATTTCTGTCTTCAATGGCAACCGGTAAAACAGTTGACCAGGGTGCAAATCCCATAGCCATCCGGTGGTCGTGATAGGTTCGAATACTGGCTGATGAAGGCAATTGATTGGCGGGTGAAAAGATCCACACACCTTCTTTTTCTTCTAGTAAGGTGGCGCCAACCTGAGCAAGTTCTTGTTGAAGTGCCAGGATTCGATCTGTTTCCTTGATGCGTAGGCTCTCCAATCCAGTAAATTTTCCACTGATTCCCTTGAGTGCACAAAGCGGTAATACCGTTTGAGCAAGATCCGGGCAATCCGTAAAATCCCACTCTAGGGTAGATTGATGGGGTATCTTTTCTAAAATTAGCTCGCTTCCGGAACGATGAGCGCGAACACCAACCCGTTCACCGATTTCACAAATCACCTGGTCACCCTGGAATGATTTTTCAAAATTACCCGGTAACCGTAGGTGTGATTCTTTAGCCAGTGAGCAGAAGGAAAACCAGTAACTGGCAGCCGACCAATCTGGCTCAATCGTATAGCTAACGGATTTAAGTGTGCCAGACTGTACGGTAATCAGATTTTCCTCGAAATGCACTTGTCCACCAAACATTCGGATCATGGCCTCAGTCATTTTTATATAAGGCCGACTTCCAATGGTTCCTGTTAATTCAATTTGTAGCCCGGACGGAAGAGCTGGTCCTATCATCATGAGCGCAGATATGTACTGACTACTTAGGTTTCCTGGTATACGAACATGATTTGTCTTTTGACCTGAGAATCCCATGATTTCCAACGGAGGGAAACCTTCCTTACCCAAGTATCGAATATTTGCACCGATGAGACGTAAGGCATCCACGAGGGGGTGGATAGGCCGCTCTTTCATTCGGTCTGTTCCGGTCATAATCCGATTGCTTCCGGAGATGGCGTAATAGGCTGTCAGGAAACGCATCGTTGTGCCGGCGTCCATTACGTTGATTTCTTTCTCCGAGCTTCTGACCAAATCGGTCATGAGACTGGTGTCCCGGGCTTCTGAAAGATTTTTCAGATCAGAAGAAAAACCTGATAAGGCATCCAGAATCAGTACGCGATTGCTGACACTCTTTGAGGCTGGGAGACCATAAACAGTTCCGTTTACAATCGATCTGGGTACAATCAAGAGCGCTGACATGATTTTGAGCAATCAGGATTTAAGGATGTACTTGACTGTAAAACTCCAATGAAGAGATAATTTCTTCCGGACTGGTTTCAATATCCCAACGACAACTGCCGAGACCTGATGGTAAGGACATTAAAATTTTATTTGCATTATTCTTTTTATCCTGAGCCATAAGAGTCAGCAATTCCTCTGATGAGGAAGAAATGGGAATAGGCGTGTAAATGGATCGTATGTATGTGGAAACAGACTTTAATTCTATTTCGGAAATAAGACCTTTTCTGCAGGCAATGAAAGATTCACAAATCATACCAGCGGCAATGGCTTCACCATGCAGTAGAGGTTGATCCTTGATTAACGCAGCACTTTCAATTGCGTGACCAACGGTATGACCAAAATTTAGAATCTTTCTTAATCCGGATTCTTTTGGATCTTCAGTGGTAATTCTATTTTTTATTTCAACAGAGTGGGCTACCAATTTATTCCAATCTTGTTCCTTAAGATTTTTTTTGCTGATGTCGAGCCACATCTTCTGGTCAGCGATCAAACAATGTTTGATAATTTCGGCGAACCCTGAGCGAAGCTCGGATTCCGGAAGGGTTTTCAGAAAAGCAGTATCAATGATGGTGCATACCGGCTCCTGAAAAACGCCTATATGATTTTTATAGTGCTGAAAATCGATGGCCAGTTTGCCTCCTACACTGGCATCAACCTGTGCAAGCAAGGTGGTTGGAATAAGAATAAATGAAATCCCTCTTTTAAAAGTGGCAGCACAAAATCCACCCATATCACCAAGTACACCACCTCCTAAAACGATTACCAGTCCTTTACGATCCGTTTTATTTTCAGTAAGTTTTTCCCAGATAAAGGACGCACCAGTCAGGTTTTTTTGTTGCTCACCGGGCTTGAGCGTTATTTCCTTGAAGGAAGGTATGGCTTCCTGAAGTAAAGGCAGGCAATGTGTATGCGTATGCACATCATCAATCAGAGAAATCGAAGAAGGGGATAACCGGTTAATCCACTCGGAAAGTGTTCCGGATACGTCACTGGTCAGAATGTATGGTTTCCCTGTAGTCATAGCTGATCGCTCTGCGAAATTAGCGTAAATAAATCATCAACCTCAGAGCCGAAATGTTTGAAAGAACCTAACGCCCGTTATATTTGTGCCGCTTTTGAGAAGATGAAAGAATCAGATCCATCCCTGAATTTTAACGACACGGAAATTGCCTTCCGATATAAGGATGATAAAGAAATGCGCAGGGCATTATTCATCTTTTCGGTCGTTAATCACCCTTGGATTTCAGCCCTCGGAACCAGCCTCGTACGATTGGCCATCTTTTTGAAACTTCCGGTTACAGCTATACTTCGAAATACCGTTTTCCGTCATTTCTGCGGAGGCGAAACTATTGACGAGAGCCGTACTTTGATTAGTAAGTTGGGTGCATTTCAAGTACAAACCATTTTGGACTATGCGGTGGAGGGGGAGAAGTCAGAGCGTGGTTTTGATACAACTTGTTCTGAGGTACTCAAAACCTTTGATGAGGCGGTACTTTCCAAAAACGTACCCTTTTGTGTTTTTAAAGTTACCGGCATGGCCGATATGACTCTCCTGGAAAAAATTCAAGCGGGTGCAACCCTTACGGAGGATGAAAGCAACGCCTTTGCTCGGGTGAATTCTCGAATCCGAACCATTTGCGAAAAGTCTGCTCAAACCGGAATTCCGGTAATGATCGATGCGGAAGAAACCTGGATTCAGGATCCTATTGATGCATTGGCCTTGGCCATGATGAAGGAATTCAATCGCACGAAAGCCTTGGTTTACTTTACTTGCCAGATGTATCGCCGTGATATGCCCGAGCGTCTGAAACGTTCTATGGAAACCGCAAAACAGGAAGGCTTTATTCTTGGCGTAAAAATGGTGCGTGGTGCTTACATGGAAAAAGAGCGTGAGCGCGCCACAACCAAAGGATACCCGGACCCCATTTGGCCGGATAAAACTTCAACAGATAAAGCCTTTAATGATGGCTTGCGTTTTTGTGTAGAAAATTCCGGACACATTCGTCTGGTTTGTGGTTCCCATAATGAAGAGAGCAACCGCTTGTTGGCAGATTTAATGACTTCAAAAGCTGAATCTGTAAATGGAGTATGGTTCTCACAACTGCTTGGTATGAGCGATCACATTTCCTTTAATTTGGCCAAGTCCGGTTATCAGGTTGTTAAGTATGTCCCATTTGGCCCTGTGTTGAGTGTGGTTCCCTACTTGCTGCGCCGGGCAGAGGAAAATACCAGTGTCGCCGGACAAAGCAGCCGGGAGTTGCTGTTGATTCGGAAGGAAGTTAACCGCCGGAAACGCTCCTCCTGAGCCGTTTCGCCTCCTTTATCCGAACTAATAATTACCTTTGCCGACCCGATTCGTAAGAATCTAAACTCAACACGTATGGCACTCAGTGAACAGGAAATTCAACGTCGTCAAAGCGTTACCGAACTTGAAAAACTTGGAATAAATCCATGGCCTGCCGATGGCTTTCCCGTTAATACATCAGCTGCGGACATTCAGAAACATTATCCGCAGTCCAAACTAGACTACAAGGATGTTTCTCTGGCAGGAAGACTGATGACGCGCCGGATCATGGGAAATGCCTCCTTTGCAGAGTTACAGGATGAATCCGGAAAAATTCAGATTTATGTCCGTCGAGATGATCTCTGTCCCGGAGAAGATAAAACCTTCTACAATACGGTTTTTAAAAAGCTACTCGATATTGGAGATATTATCGGTGTAAAAGGATTTGTTTTTACGACGCAAACCGGAGAAATCTCCATTCATGTCACTGAGTTGCGGTTGCTGTCAAAAGCTTTGCGTCCGCTCCCTGTTGTAAAGGAAAGTACCGATGAACAGGGAAATGTAATTCAGCATGATGCCTTTACCGATCCTGAACAACGTTACCGAATGCGTTATGTGGACTTGGTGGTTAACCCGCATGTGCGTGAGGTTTTTGTGCAGCGCACGAAATTGGTTAACTCCATGCGCGATTATCTGAGTGGCCGTGGGTACCTGGAGGTAGAAACGCCTATTCTTCAGCCCTTATACGGAGGAGCCGCTGCGCGACCGTTTAAAACGCACCACAATACGCTCGACATGACCCTGTATTTGCGTATTGCCAATGAATTGTATTTGAAGCGCCTGATTGTTGGTGGTTACAATGGTGTTTTCGAGTTTTCTAAAGACTTCCGCAACGAAGGAATGTCCCGGTTTCACAATCCCGAGTTTACGCAAGTGGAGCTGTACGTCGCCTATAAGGACTACAATTGGATGATGGAGCTGGTGGAAGAGATGGTGGAAAAAGTTGCTCTAGATCTTCACGGTACTACAGTTGTAACGGTCGGTGATCAGCAAATTGATTTTCGCCGGCCCTGGAAGCGCTTCACCATGTTTGAAGCCATTGAACATTTCACAGGAGTTAATATTTCTGAAATGGATGAATCTTCGCTCATCCAGGTTTGTCAAAAACTGAATGTGCCGTTTGATAGCACGATGGGGAAAGGCAAATTGATTGATCAGATTTTTGGTGAAAAGTGTGAGCCATTCATTATTCAGCCAACCTTCATTACCGATTACCCGGTGGAAATGTCCCCGTTGGCTAAAAAACACCGCACTAAACCTGGGCTTGTAGAGCGGTTTGAAGCTATTTGCAATCGAAAGGAAATTGCCAATGCCTTCTCAGAATTGAACGACCCCATCGATCAGCGTGCACGATTTGAAGAACAACTTGAATTGGGGAAGCGTGGTGATGAAGAAGCCATGACACTCGACGAGGATTTTCTCAGAGCCTTAGAATTTGGTATGCCCCCTACAGCAGGCTTGGGAATTGGAATTGATCGCCTATCGATGGTGATGACCAACTCATCTTCTATTCAGGATGTTTTATTTTTCCCTCAAATGCGTCCGGAAAAGGCTGCTGAATCTTCTGCCAAAGATGACCTTAGTATTCTAGGTGTCCGTGAAGATTTATTGCCTGTTTTGGCTAAGTTGGGCATTACCTCCATACAGGCCTTGAAGGAGCTAAAGCCTTCAAAAGTATTCAACGATGTGTGTGGAATGCGAAAGAAAATGAAACTTGAAAATGTGGTAAATCCAACGTTTGAAGAAGTTGAGGGATGGTGTAAAAAAGCCCAGGAGTAAACTCAGAATTTTTTAACTCTGGATTTTTTTAACTCCTGCATCATCTCTAAGGCTGATGATGTTCCAATGCGGTCTGCTCCTGCTCGTAAAAGCTTCATGGCTTGATCTGCTGTTTTAATTCCTCCGGAAGCCTTAATGCCAACACTTGCTGGTAGTGTTTCACGCATCAGACGGATGTGCTTTTCTTCAGCGCCACCTCCCATAAAACCTGTAGAGGTTTTTACAAAGTCGGCGCCAGCCTCTGCGCATATTCGGCAGCCCTCAGCAATTTCCTTTTCGGTCAGTAAAGAGGTTTCCAAAATGATCTTAATGATCCGCTGTCTGGCATGGGCTGCTTGTGTACATCGGGCCAGATCGATTTTACACCACGGCATCCCTGTTCGAAATGCCGAGAGATTCCACACGATGTCCACTTCATCGGCACCGTGATCAATCACCCTACTAATTTCATCCAATCGTGTTTCCGTTAGGGAATAGCCGAAAGGAAATCCTGCAACGGTAATGATTTTGATTCCCGTGTTCCCGGCTTCCCGGTGTGCTCGCTTTACCCAAAAGGGAGGAACGCATACGCCATGGAATCCAAAATCGATTGCTTCGTGCACCAAACTATCAAGTTGCTCCTCTGTCAAATCGGGCTTCAACCGGGTATGTTCGATGGTAGGTGCGAGTTCCATGCAGAAGTATAAAAGTTAATCTCCAAATGAAATACCTAATCCTTTTGCGGCACGTACAAGGTCAGATGAGGGGTTTACAACATGATAGGATTTAACAGCCTCTTCAAGGGAAACCTCAGATACCTGGTTGTTTTTTAGGGAAACCATATGTCCGAATTTCTTTTTTAAAACCAATTCAAAAGCTTGAACGCCGAAAAGGCTAGCCAGTACACGATCGAAGGCAATGGGTGTGCCGCCACGTTGGGTGTGACCTAAAACTGTTTCCCTGATTTCGGCCTTGCATCCAGCCTCTTTTAATTCTTTGGAAAGTTGGAACGCAACCCCTCCCAGACGAACGTGTTCCGATTCTTTAGATCCGGATGTAGCCACAACTGATTTCTGATCGGCATGTGCTCCTTCAGCAATTACGATATTCACAAACCCTCGCCCTTTTGTATAGCGTTTGTTAATTCGACCGACTATTTTATTCACATCATAGGGTATTTCGGGAATCAGGCAAACTTCTGCACCTCCAGCTATAGCGGTATGTAAAGCTATCCACCCCGCATCGCGGCCCATCACCTCCATGATCATTACACGGTGGTGACTCTCTGCCGTGGTAACTAATTTATCAAAGCTATCGGTTGCTATTTGAACAGCCGTTTGAAACCCAAAAGTCATATCTGTTGCGGAGAGATCGTTATCAATGGTTTTTGGTACTCCAATTACTGGAATCCCCTTATCAAAAAGAGCTTTGGAAATACGCTGTGAACCATCTCCACCAATGTTAATTACCGCATCAAACTGAAGAGCCTTGAGCCGGTTAACCAGCTCCTCCGATCGGTCTTCAAATTTCACACTTCCATCTGGCTGAGGTACCGGAAATTTTACAGGGTTTGATTTATTGGTGGTTTTTAAAATCGTTCCTCCCTTAACATGAATTCCGGCTACACGCTTGCGGGTGAGGCGAATAATTTCATGCGGATCCTTAAAAACACCGTTAAAGGATTCAATGCTTCCGTAAACCTCCCAATCTTTTTCTCTAAAAGCACGTTTACAAATTCCCCGGATAACGGCATTAAGACCCGGACAATCACCTCCGCCAGTCAAAACCAGTAACTTTTTCATGTGATGTTGATTATTACCTGATGGTAAATATAAAGTAAGAGTTTTTGAGTCAAACTACCAATGCGTACGGATCGTTAATAGCGGAATTGTTCTGGGTGCTGATTATCTTTGAAACTACCTCCTATGCTTAAAAAAGTATTTTTTCTGATTCTTCCTTTCCTGGTGATGGCTTGTGCCCATGAAAATGTAAAGCCAGTTGATGCAAATGGAATTTTTATCAATGAAATCGCTGCAAAAGGCGGTCAGGATTGGATTGAAATTTATAATGACTTAGATGTTCAGCAGGACCTTACGGGTTATGTTGTTTATGATGACGCCAAGGTTCGCTACACCTTGCCCTCACTGACCATCGCTTCAAAAGGTTTTTTGGTTCTCCTTTGTGACGGTACGGGGTCAGGTACCAATACTAATTTTAGACTTTCCTCTGCTGGTGAATCTGTTTACCTGGAGGATCCAAAAGGACGTTTGGTCGATAAAGTTGAATTTCCTGCAATGGCAGGCAGTCAATCCTATGCGCGTTTCCCCGATGGTGGAACGGAACTTTTACTCACCGGTGAACCTACTCGAGGATCCACCAATGGAAATGGTCAATACGCCACGCTCCGGAATGCATTACGTGAGCCGCTAATTCCAGGGTTGTCCAACACTGTTAAAATAACGGTAGAGGCTTCAGATCCTAAAGGATTAATTAGTGTAAAACTCTTTTATCGATTTAATAACAATCCGTTTCAATTTGCATCTATGAGTTTGGCTTCCGGCGTGTATACGGCCACCATTCCGGCAGCAGGTAACTCAGGACAAATGGATTATTACATTGAAGCCATAAACTCCATTAATCTGATTTCGGTTCAGCCATCAACGGCACCAACGGAACCATATTTTTATATCCTAACTACCGATCCAATTCCTAATCTGGTAATCAATGAATATTTGGCATCCAATATTTCTTGTTGCGCTGATCCTGATGGCCTGGCTGGTGAATTTGACGATTGGATTGAAATTTTTAACAAAGGAAACTCTGCTGTCGATATAGGTGGAATGTATTTATCTGATTCCATTGCCAATCCATTTAAGTACCGGGTACCCTTAGGACAATCGTCTAAAACTACCATCGCTCCTGGAGGTTACCTTGTTATTTATGCTGATGAACAGGGAACACAAGGCCCATTGCATGCAAATTTTAAACTCAACCAACTAGGAGAGCAGGTAGGGTTGTTTTTCAAAGATGGCAGGACCATTGACACCCGGATATTTGGTGTACAAGAAGCTGATAAATCCGAGGGTCGAAAACCGAATGGTTCTTCGACCTGGTCAAAAATGTCACCCACCAGGGGTAGTAGCAATCAGTGAAAACGCTTTTCATTGATCAATTCTAAAGTTACCTTTACCTGATGTTCGATTTCCTTCCCGATCAGCCGGCTTATCAGTTTCCTGATCTCGTAAATGTAGCTTACGTAACCATTTGGGCTTTTTTTCTGGCTTCCCTCATAGCTATAACCCATCGCCTCACGTATAAAGGAGACCACTATCCCAATCAATTTTTTCAATCCGTCATTCTTGGTGCAATTGTTACTTCCATGGTTATGTTGGCTATTGGTGATAGTCTGGCTCGAGGGTTGGGTGTCTTTGGTGCAATGGCCATCATCCGATTCCGAACCCGAATCGATGATCCAAGAAATGTGCTTTTTCTTTTTGCCGGATTAAGCAGTGGACTAGCCGTGGGTGTTTATGGATTTACTATATCTTTTGTAGGTACGATCATTTTTTGCTTAGGAGCAGTCCTCTTGTATTTTTCTCCCTTTCGATCGTTTGTTCATAGTCATCAACTTGTGGTTTCGGCTGTGCTGGAATTGGATAAAAGACAAATTGAATCCTTACTTAGTGATTTTTGTTTTGAGTTTAAACACAGTGGCACTTCGGTAACTGCTGAAAAAGAAACGCGTTTCGAGTATTCCATTTCTGTTCGAAAAGATAAGGATGATTTGGCGCGTAGCTTAAGTAAACTGGAAGGTGTAAAGTCTGTACGGGTTCGTCCATTGGAATTTCAGATAAACGGATGATATGAAGATTAATTATTTTTATCTCATTATCATTCTTTTGGGTATTGGATTGGTAGTCATTTCTCCGACCTACTTTAAGAGTACATCTGAAAGTCTACCGGCAGTAACTTATGCTAAGGATCATAAGCTTACAGCAGATATTGCTGCAGAGGTTATTCGGGTATGGGTAAAGCCAGGACAACAGGTTAAGCCAGGTGATACACTGCTAGAGTTGAACAGTCAGTTTCTTACACGTGAGATTGAAAAACTTGATTTGAGACTTTCCTCTGTTATTTCTGATCGTCAGGCTCAGAATCGCTCTATGCGTTCGGCTTTAAATTTGGCAAAAGCAGAGGTGCAACTGGAAATTTCGGCATTGGAAAATGATATTCGAATGGCTGATAGTCAACTGTCTTTAAATCGAAAAATTTCAGGCTCTACGAAAGCATCCGGTTCATCGCCATTGGAGATTAAGATTCACGATTTACAAGAGCAAGTCAATATTCGTCGCCAAGAATTGGCGCACCGGGAGGATGAAATCCGAAACCGGTATGCCCTTCAGATGAACCAACAACAAAATCAGGAGATACTGCTTCGTTCTGAACTGGCTATGCTTAAGGTTCAACAAAATGGACTTGTAAAGATTTCTGATTTTAATGGTGTGGTTGAGAATGTATATGTAAAGGCAGGAGAGGTGGTTGAAGAGTACACAGACCTGTTAGCTGTGCTACCTTCTTCTCCCGGATCTGTTGTCGCCTACATGGCTTCTGGGGCCAATCCTCCAGTTATTGGGTCTCTTATTTCTGTTGTTGGTGTTGGTGACCCGGATCTTTCTGTTGAGGGAAAAGTTATTGGTCATGGGTCTATTGTTCCTCTGCCCGATATCCTTCAAAAAGCCACAGCTGTTAAAGCATTCGGAAAAGAAATTTTTATTGAAATTCCTGTAGGAAATACGTTTTCCACCGGTGAGAAGGTTCTTGTAAAGCAAAAAATCTGATGCATCGGTTTGTACTATTATTTGGTCTCCTGTTTTCTTCCGCAACGGCCTGGACTCAAACATTTACTGTATCTCAAGTTCTTCGGTCTGCCCTTAATTCATTCGAAGTAAATGGATTTGAAAATCAAATAGTTTGGCTTAACCAAGGTCGATATGGCCTGCCGTGGATCAATACCCTGGAGTTCCGCACCCGGAATAATGAATTGCTGTACAACCGCCAACAGTATGCTTTAAGATTGGATATTGAGAATCCACTAAAGGTCATTCACAACAAGAGATATTTTGAAACGCAGCAGCAATTGAGTACCCTGCGCAGGCAGCGTGCTCTAAAAGAGAGTCTTACCAATCGATATCTTCTCCTGGTGCGATTAATGGAAGCTGAGCATGTATTATCGATTCGCCAGAAAGAAGATTCATTGATGCGTAAACTGTTGGAGGCTCACCGATCAAAAGTTGGTCTTACAGAATTTAAGGCTTCTGATCTGGTGGAGGCTCAGTTGGATGTTGTTTCCCGTCAGGCTAATTTAAGAGAAGCTGAATTTGATTTTTCAGTTTTAGAGTCACGCATAGCTCGATTGAGCGGTGTCGTGGGCTCGGCAATCCAGGGTTTGAATACACAAATTCTTCCTGAGCAAATTGTTATGGTTTATGATTCCGTCAGACAAGGAGTAAATCTTACCGTTGTGATGGAAAAAATTAAAGAAGTGGAGTTGGCAAACCGGAAATTAGCGATTGATCATGTTTCCTATACTATGGGCTGGGTCCAAGGTATGTATGTCCCATACCGACGTGAGGATGGTGAACGACCGACTGGATTGGCTTTGGGCATCACAATTCCTCTTTTTAATAAAAATAAAGATGATGTTGCTCGGGACCGACTCGACCTTATTGAAGAGGAGGCTGAGCTTCAGCAATTGAAATCTGAAACAGCCGATCAGTGGGCTGAGCGAAAAGAATCTTTACGGTTACTTTTAAAACATTATAAGAATGTCATTGATCAACTAAATGATTTGCAAGTTGAAAGTTTTCAAACGCTAGACACGATTCATAATTACGATCCTGTTCCAAGGATAAAGCTTGAAATGGAATTGCTAAAATTTAAATTGCTACTCAGTAAAATCAGGTATTCCATTCTTACTGAATGGATTCTTTTGCTTGATGATTCTGATGTGATTGGTCAGATTCCTTTACGGAACTATCTCTCTGGAAATCTGGAGCGATTGGACTAACCTTATTTTTTTAGCCCGTTGACCAGCATATCGGCTAATTGTTCGCCGAGCTGATTCGAATTAATGGCACTGTTGGGATCGTACCACATCGGCATCCAGTTTAGAGAGGAGAATAGAGTCATTACCGCCAATTTACGGTCGATCGATGATTTAAATTCTCCATTTTTAACGCCTTGCTCAATAATTTCTTTAAATCTATTGATGTAATTTATTCTTAGAAGTAAAAACTGCCGCAACCATGGCTGGCTCAGATGTCGGTGCTCATTCATGAACACAGCGGATGCAGTTAAATCTTTAGCCATTACCTGGATGTGTCCGATGATTCCACGCTTCAATTTTTCGCCAGAAGAAATATTCAGGCGTTCTACCTCATCTAGCGATTTTCGGAATTCCGCAG
>JBMSPY010000029.1:0-13660 GCA_049423005.1 Cyclobacteriaceae bacterium | reverse complement strand
TGGATGACCGGAAAATATTCCATAGCATCTGTCATCAATTTTTCAATAGGTGTTCCCGATGATTTCCACCAGGCTTTCAGATTTTTATCGAAGTACCGAACCGATTCGAGATCGTCGTATCCTATGGCAAACAGCTGCTCCGCTTCAGTGGTTTTTACTGTAAAGGCCGCGCGGTTGTTCAACATCAGGTTTCTACCGGTCAGAAAATTTTTTCCGCTTGGTGTGAAAGGATCGCTGCCTTGGGTGGAGATATCCTGTTTCCACATTATTCGATCGGCATTGACGGTTACATAGAGATGACCCCAGTCAATCCTTAGGTCATAGCCTTTCTTTTTGAGGATGGGTTGTTCCACTGAACCAGCTTTAATCGTACTGCGCTGAATGCCCTCCAGTACACTGGCTTTGACTTCCTGGGAGGGTGTGTTGACGGTAAGGTTACCGGAGAATCCGACATAGGCCGAAACGGAGTGGTCTTTAGTATCGTTGGATTTGAATTTTAGTTGCAGGTAGCTAATTGGGCGTGATATCATATCCAGGCTTTCAATGAGTAAGGGTGACAAAAAATTCACCTCGACATCAACGGGTCCGCACGTCATTTTGAATTGAGTTTTGGTTGCGGTCATTTCTGCACTTTTTTGAATAGCTGCAGCCAACGGCTTGGCGGGTAGTTCGTTGTAAATTCCGACATCAATAAATCCAGGACCACCTGTGTTGGCGCAGTGGATGGCCAATAGATTTTTTCCTTTAATCAACTTTTCTTTAATGCTCTGATCAATTATTTTGAATTCATAACCACCGTTGTAGCAGGGTGCACAGCTAAAAATTTTCTCACCATTTAAATAAATTTCCACATCGTCGTCGTGACTCACTGAAAGACGCAATTGGTGCAGGTCGCGACCATCAAAATCAAAATATTGTCGACTCCATACTTCCGGGGTTGTCCAGTTGCCGGCTTGAGAGCTCAGTGGCAGCGTAGAGTTGGTCCAGGCGGCATCGTTGAAGGAAGTGCTGAACCAATTTTCGGCTGGCGCACTGAAACTAATTTTAGCTGGTTGTGGCTTGACTTCTCCGGTTGGCTGGATGGCCTCCAGTTCCGGGGCAGGCTTACCAAGAAAGCTGTACGTTACACCGTCTACCCGAATCAAGCCGACAATGGGTTGCGGTTTACCTGTCCAGTGCACGGTTGGATTCTCATTAATTTTATTTGAAAAGGACCATACGCTGAAGTATGGATCGTGTGTGAGCAGTGGCCAGGAGGGTGCCTGATCTGTTTGAGCGTAGGTTGCAAAGCCTGACAATGAGGCTAGGGCAGCCAGGAAAATTATTCGGGTTCGTGACATGAGGATGAAAATATCGAAAGTTCCCTATTAATTTGCGCAAGTTCTTGAAAAGGGCCCTATGCCGCGTTCCAAAAAGATCTTTATTTTATTCATTGTGCTGTTCCTGATCGGAATCGTTATTGCCAGTGTAGACATTGCGCGACGGACGACTTTTCCGGGCTCAAAAAGTCAGTTAAAAGAGCGTATAAAAAAGCAGTTGAGTGAACCTGCCGTGCGAAAGGATTCTGTCCTCTATCGTTAAGAAAATCAATCGTGATTCATCCCTCAACATTCTTAGTTTTTTACTTTTGTTTGAAGGGTAGGTTAACTACTATTGCTGACTGAAGGAAAAGAGTTGCTGCTATTCTCCATCATCATTTACCTCCTGCTTACCGTTTTGGTAGGGTACATCGCCTCTAAGCGTGTACAAACCTCAGGTGATTTTATGTTGGCCGGTCGCAGTTTACCGGTAGTGTTAAGCACGGCTGCTTTATTTGCCACGTGGTTTGGTTCAGAGACGGTCTTTGGTGCTTCTTCACAATTTCTGGACGGCGGATTGTATTCCGTAATCGAAGATCCTTTTGGTGCTGCGCTGTGTTTGTTTCTGTTCGGTATGTTCTTTGCCCGGAAACTTTACCGGATGAATCTACTTACGCTAGGAGATTTTTTTAAGGTGCGGTTTGGTCAGCGTACCGAATTGATCGCTGGTATTTTCATTGTTCCATCTTACCTCGGGTATATCGCTGCGCAGCTGGTGGCTATGGGACTTATACTAAATGTTGTTACGGGCATGGAGACGTGGATGGGTGTGGTGATATCAGCTGTAATTGTCACTTTCTACACCTACACGGGTGGCATGTGGGCTATTTCAATTACAGATTTTATCCAGGGTAATCTGATTATTGTTGGGTTATTGGCATTGGCAGTAGTAATGAGTCAACAGGCTGGAGGGGTGAGCGTTGTCCTGAGCGAGGTTCCTTCCGCTGATCTTCGATTTCTTCCTTCCTTTGATTTTTTTGAAATCATGGCTTGGATTGCCGCATGGTCGGTACTTGGACTTGGTTCAATCCCTTCTCAGGATGTCTTTCAGCGTGTGATGTCCAGCGGTTCAGAGAAGACGGCCATCCGGTCTTGTTTATATGCTTCAGGATTGTATTTAACGGTGGCCATGATACCGTTGTTCATTTCGCTTTGTACCAAGCATTTGTATCCGGATCAATTAAGTGGAGATCTTCAATTGGCACTACCTCGAATGGTACTCGCCCACATGCCGGTGTGGGTACAAGTTGTATTTTTTGGTTCTTTACTTTCGGCCATTATGAGTACAACCAGCTCAGCTATTTTGGCTCCGGCCGCCATTCTTTCGGAAAATATAATCAAGCCGGTTTTTCGTGAACGAATGACCGATTCCAGGTTGTTGTTGGTTACACGAATTTCTGTTTTACTTTTTAGTGCACTGGCAACGATAATGGCTACCATGCGCAGCAATATTTATGAACTCGTTGGGGAGTCATCCATTGTGACATTGGTGTCGCTTTTTGTTCCGCTAACGTTGGGATTGTATTGGTCAAAAAGCACCGGACTAGGCGCAGTGTTGGCGATGATTACCGGACTGACGTCCTGGTTTGTTTTTAAATGGGTGGAAACTGGAGTGCCTGAGCTGGTACCGGCTACTCTGATCAGTCTGGTGACCATGGTAGTCGTTAGTTTATACCAGAGAAATCGTACCTAGTATTTAGGAAAAGTTGGATCAATTTCGTTAGCCCACGCCAGGATGCCTCCTTTTAGATTGTGCAGATTGGTGAAGCCGTGATTTTTTTCCAACCACGTAACTGCCTGACCGCTGCGGGCACCACTACGGCAATGCACGATTACCATTTTGTTTCGGTTAATGCGGTCAAAGGATTCCGGGATTGTAGAAAGCGGAATAAGTTCGCCTCCCAGATTGCAGATGTCGTATTCGTGGGGCTCACGGACGTCGATAATCTGAATGTCCGCATTACTTTCTTTTAAGGACTTGAGCTCAGAAACAGTTACTTCTTTCATTGGCGGAAAACGATTCAAGGACGAATTTACTAACAGAATTCAGTTGTAGCTCCCGAATCTCGAAAAGATTTTTGTTGGGTGGTCTACATATCTTTTATCCTGGTCACTCTTCATATTCAATAGCCATTTTGCTGATTCGATCCATTATTTGTTCCGTGCTTAGCTTTTCTCTTAGCCTGTCAACCATAATTGGAAAGGCAAAAGGAGTAGGGCGTTCAGGGTAGGTTAAAATAATTTTTTGTCCGGCGATACGCTGAAGTGCCCTTCGCATACGGGCCTCTTCAAGCTGAAAATCCATGACTTCTTCAAAACTTTGCTGGATTAATAAGTTATCCGGTTCGTATTGGCGGAAAACGTCAAAGAAAAGCTGTGATGAACTTTGAAGATGTCGGTCTTTCACAGGCGCTCCCGGAAAACCTTTAAAAACCAATCCGGCAATCGCGGCAATATCGCGGAATTTTCTTCTGGCCATTTCGGTCGAGTTGATGCTGGCCTGTATGTCCTTTAACAGATCCGATTCACGAAAGAGATCTTCTTCCAAGGCTTCTTCAATCGGTGGCCGCTGATCCGACAGCAGTTCAAAACCATAATCATTCATGGCAATGGAAAAGCTGATGGGATGAAGCATTGAAATTCGGTGAGCTAATAAGGCGCCCAATCCCTCGTGAACAAATCGGCCTTCAAAAGGATAAAAAATTAGGTGCCATCCTTCTTTACTTTCAATACATTCGATCAAAAATTCTTTAAGCGAAGGATGATGGGAATGTTTTTTTTGCCTTTCCATCAGCGGACGGATGAAAATCATTTCCGGATCGGTCTCTTTTTTTCGAGCCGAATCATCGATTTTCATTCGAATCATTTCACCCATAGGAGAGGAGAGCGGCATGCGGCCCCCTTGCCACGAAGGAACTTTGCCGGTTTTCTTTTTTGAATTCCGGACTTGTGCCTCCATTCCCCGAACCCGTACCAGTTCCAAACTCCGTCCGGCAAACCAAAAGACATCTCCAGGGGATAAGCTCGAGATAAAATATTCTTCAATGCTGCCCAGGCGTTTGCCAGTCACATACTTAACAATTAAGGATGTATCTCCAACAATGGTGCCTATGGACAGTCGGTGGCGACGGGCGATCGTCCGATCGGTTACAATTAGTTGGCCATTTACTATATCCACTTTTCGGTATTCATCGTATGCCTCAAGAGATTGTCCACCTGTGGTAATAAACCGAATGACCCAATTCCATTCCTCTTCCGTTAGCGATTGATAGCTCCAGGTTTCCTGTATTTCTTTGAAAATTTTTTTTGGTTCAAAACCATCTCCTACGGCAAGCGTAATCAGGTATTGGATCAGCACATCAAACGACCGGATGTGCGGGATTCGTTCTTCTACTGTTCCGTTTCCAATCCCTTCGCGTAGTGCTGCCGCTTCGGTTAGTTCTAAGGAATGGGTTGGAAGAAAATAGATTTTGCTGACTGCACCGGGTTGGTGTCCGCTTCGGCCGGCTCGTTGAACAAACCGTGCAATGCCTTTTGGCGAACCAACTTGAATGACGGTTTCCACTGGACGAAAATCAACACCTAAATCCAGACTGGCTGTGCACACCACAGCTTTCAATTTTCCCTGATGCAACTGCTCTTCCACCCAATGACGCAATTCCTGACTGATCGAGCCATGGTGCATGGCGATCTGTCCGGATAGCCACGGCGCTTTATCTAGTAGTTGCTGGTACCAGATCTCTGCAAATGACCGTGTGTTGGTGAAAATAAGGGTGCTGGTACTCTTTTCAAGAATCGGGATAACCTTATCGAGAATTCGTATTCCCAAGTGCCCGGCCCATGGCAAACGTTCTACTTCATCTGGCAGGATTGATTCAACCACAACTTCCTTTCGAATTTTGGCACGGATGAGCTTTTGTTTAGGATGCTTTCGTACGCCCAATAGTACTTTCATTGCTTCATCCATATTACTAATGGTGGCTGAAATTCCCCACAGTTGAAGTTCCGGACGCATGTTGCGTAATCGCGAGAGCGCCAATTCCATTTGAACACCTCGTTTCGTGCCCATGAGCTCATGCCACTCGTCTGCAACCAATACAGATAATTGACTGAAGTATGTTTCGTGATTTTTTGAGGATAATAATAATTGCAGACTTTCTGGCGTAGTGATGAGTAGGTTCGGAGGATGTTTGGCTTGTTTCGCTCGTTGTGAAGAGGTGGTGTCGCCGGTGCGTACGCCTACCGTCCATTGAATGCCGTAAATTTCAATTGCCCGTTTAGCAGACAGTTCGATTTCAGAGGCCAGCGCGCGTATCGGGGTGATCCAAATGGCTTTTACTCCGGAAGTTTTTTTCTGGTTAAGGTGAAGGAGCAAAATGGGCACCATCAGCGATAAGGTTTTGCCGCTACCGGTTGGAGCATTGATGATTCCGCTGTATCCTTCCAGACAGGCACGCCAGGCTTCCTTTTGGAAGTCTGCAGGTTCAAAGCCCATTTTTTTGAAGGCAATCTCTGCTGTGTTCAGCCGATCCTCAATTTGTTTAGTCATCGCCGGCGGTAAAACTATTGTATTTCAGTTCTTGTTGCCAGTCCGTATGAATCGTTAGTTTTACTGCCATCATAAACTTCAAGTTCGTCATGTCGTCATCAAAGGATAGTTTTCAAACTCGGGCAGTTCATGCCGGTCGAATGGAGGATCTTAATGCAGGGTCCGTAGTGAACCCGTTGTATTTATCTACGACGTTCGAGCGTGGTTCTAATGGTGAGGTTGCTCCCAAAGGGCATCTCTATTCCAGACTTTCCAATCCGAATCGGACAGCATTGGAAAAAGTCCTTGCAAATTTGGAAGGTGGTGCCGAAGCATTTGCTTTTTCTTCCGGCATGGCTGCTGTGGAGGCGGTGTTTCAAACCATCCTCAAACCAGGGGCCCATCTGGTTATTCCTGATGATAATTATCATGGTGTGATACACCTACTTAAGTCACATCTTCACCGATGGCAGGTGAGTTTCGATGAGGTGGATATGACGGATCTAAAAAAAATTGAAGCCGTACTGCGTCCTGAAACAGCTTTAATTCTTTTAGAGACGCCTTCGAACCCGCAATTGAAAATTACCGACATCGCGGCAGTGGTTGCTTTAGCGCGCTCAAGAAACATTCGCACTGTTTGCGATAATACCTGGGCCACGCCATATCTGACCAGACCCTTAGAGTTGGGTGTAGATGTAGTCATTCATAGTTCTACAAAATATTTTGGTGGACATAGCGATATACTTGGTGGTGCGGTGGTATGTGGTCCAGATGCCGAGCTGATTCCTGCTCTTCGTAATTATCAGGGTATTGGCGGAGCTGTCCCCTCTCCATTTGATTGCTGGCTGTTGGTACGAAGTATGGCTACGCTTCCTTTACGGTTGGCTCAGCAATGTACTTCGGCACAACTTATAGCTGAGGCGCTTCAGCAACATCCGGCCATCGAAAAAGTTTTTTATCCCGGTTTGCCCAATCATCCAAATCATTTGGTTGCTAAACGTCAGATGGAAAAAGGCTTCGGAGGGATGCTTTCCATTCTTGTTCGCGGCGGTCAATCAGAGGCCATGCGTGTGGCCTCCGGATTAAAATTATTCCGTCATGCAACCAGTCTCGGTGGGGTGGAAAGTCTGATAGAACATCGACTGACGGCAGAGGGCATTCACGGTAAGAGTCCTGCCAATTTGCTTCGAATTTCGATTGGAATCGAAGACCCCCAGGATCTCATCCGTGACTTGATGCAGGCCGTCGGCTGAAGGCTGCAGTTCACTCCGCGGTGGTTTGCCTGACGGGGTAAGCAGGGTAACTTGTTGCCAGAAGACTACATTTTACCCAATTTTCTGTGCAAGGTTCCCTTCGAATAGCTGTCATTGGATCTGGTTTCTCCGGACTTTCTGCTGCTTGCGCTTTGGCCCGTCAGGGACATCGTGTAACGGTATTTGAAAAAAATAGTACGGCTGGTGGCCGTGCACGGAAGTTCACGGAAAACGGTTACACATTCGACATGGGTCCTTCCTGGTATTGGATGCCCGATGTGTTTGAAAGTTTCTTTAAACAGTACGGCAAAACCACTTCTGATTTCTACGAACTAGAACGACTTGATCCTTCTTACCGGGTTTATTTCTCACCGAAAGATTTTGTGGACGTTCCCGCAACTCCTGAGAAACTTGGAAAGTTATTTGAATCGATGGAGCCGGGTAGTGGTGTCCAACTTGATCGCTTTTTGGAGGAAGGGAAATTCAAATACGAATTGGGTATTAATAAACTGGTTCGTAAACCTGGCTTATCTTGGTTTGAATTTGCCGATGCTCAGTTATTCAGCGGTGTTCTGCGACTCCATGTTTTTCAAAGTATTTCAAAGTATATCCGCAAATTCTTTAAGCACGACCGGATCATTAAACTCTTAGAGTTCCCGGTATTGTTTTTAGGTGCAACACCACAGGACACTCCGGCCCTATACAGTCTAATGAATTATGCCGACATTGCCTTAGGTACTTGGTACCCAAAAGGTGGCATGCATCAAATCGTGGAGGCTATGGTGAAGATTGCGGAGGGCCAGGGGGTTGAATTTAAATACAATGCGGGTGTTACCGGGTTTGAGTTCAATGGAAACCGAATTACCGGGATCCAAGCCGGAGATCAGACATTTGCTTGTGATGCTGTGATGGCCAGTGCCGATTATCATCATGTCGAGCAGCAGTTACTACCAAAAGCATTCCGGATTTATTCTGAGGATTATTGGGCTAAACGAACTTTTGCTCCATCAAGCCTCATATTCTATTTGGGAATCAACAAAAGATTAAAAGGTCTAATCCATCATACCCTTTTCTTTGATGTGGATTTTTCCTTGCACGCCAAGGAAATCTACTATGAACCTAAGTGGCCTACTCTTCCACAATTTTATTTATCCTGTACTTCCATTTCCGATCCGACAGTAGCACCGGAAGGGCATGAAAATGTTATGATTTTGATTCCAGTGGCTCCGGGCCTTGAGGATCAGGAAGATATTCGGGAAAAGTATTATAATATGGTCATTGACCGCCTGGAAAAACTTATTGGCGAAGAAGTGCGTAGCCATGTCGTGTATAAGCGTTCTTATGCACATAAAGATTTCATGGCTGATTATAATGCCTATCGTGGCAATGCTTATGGTTTAGCGAATACCTTGCTACAGACGGCTAACCTTAAGCCATCGATTTTGAATGAAAAAGTTCCCAATCTTTTTTATACCGGTCAGCTTACTGTCCCTGGCCCGGGAGTTCCGCCATCCATTATCTCAGGAGAGGTAGTGGCCGGTGAGCTGAACAAGCGGATGGCTGCTTTACAACCTGTAATTTGATCGATCGTATGAATGCACTAGAACTTTACGACAACGTATCTCTGCGCTGTAGTCGCATGACCACGCGCGCCTACAGTACCAGTTTTTCATTGGGTATCCGTTGTTTACACGAATCGCTTCGTGATCCGATTTATTCAATTTATGGCTTTGTTCGTTTTGGTGACGAGATTGTGGATACTTTCCACAGCTCTGATAAAGTTCGTCTTCTTGAAAAATTCAAGAGGGACACTTATGAGGCAATTGAGCAGGGTATTTCTTTGAATCCGATTTTACATAGTTTTCAACAGGTGGTAAATCGATTTGGAATCGAACATGAGGTAATCGAGCAGTTTTTGAAAAGTATGGAGATGGACATTACAATGACGTCTCACGACCAATCTTCTTATGAAGAATACATTCTTGGCTCGGCCGAAGTCGTTGGATTAATGTGTTTGCGTGTTTTTTGCGATGGAGATGACAAACAATATCAGGAGCTAAAGCCATCGGCCATGAAGCTTGGCTCGGCTTTTCAAAAGATTAATTTTTTACGCGATTTGAATGCTGATTATAACGGGATGGGTCGTGTTTACTTTCCGGGCGTTGATTTGTCCTCTTTTGATCATACGACCAAAGAACTGATTGAAAAGGATATTGCTCATGATTTCAGGCTTGGATTTGAAGGGATTCTTAAGTTGCCGCGCAAATCCCGTTTTGGTGTTTATATGGCTTATGTATACTACAAGGCCTTGTTACGGAAAATCATGAATACTCCTGCTCAAAATGTAATTCAGGCACGTATTCGGATCCGTAACCGTCAAAAAATACGCTTGTTGTTTACTTCCTATCTTCGTCACCAGTTCAATTTGATTGCATGACGCACGTTCTGCTTGTAGATCGATACGACCAGCCCGTAGGGACTATGGAGAAAATGGAGGCCCATCGTTTGGGTTTATTGCACCGAGCTGTTTCGGTCTTTTTATTTAACAGTAGGGGAGAGTTGATGCTTCAACGACGTGCAGCTACGAAGTACCACAGTGCCGGATTATGGACCAATACCTGTTGTAGCCACCCTTATCCTGACGAACAGGCAGCTGATGCCGCCCGACGTCGATTGATGGAGGAAATGGGAATTGAAGCGGAGCTCGAATTTTCACACACGTTTATCTACAAAACTGATCTTGAGGGAGGACTGATCGAACATGAGTTGGATCATGTCTTCATTGGAACCTACGATGGCGAACCAACGATGGATCCAGAAGAAGCCGACCAATGGAAGTTTGTGCCTATGCCGGAGTTGCTCCGCGATATGCAATCTCATCCGGAACGTTACACCGTCTGGATGCGCCTTATTTTACAAGACAGTCAGTTTCAACCACCTGTAGTAGCCTGATCTTATGGATTTTGGTAAGTGGATAGACCAGAAAACAACGGTCTTTTGGTTTCGTCGTGACCTTAGGCTGAAGGATAACCGCGGTTTGTTTCATGCGCTCACCGAAGGGGAGCAGGTTGTTCCTGTGTTCATTTTTGATCGCCATATTCTGGATGAGCTTGAAGATCGAAAAGATGGTCGTGTTGAGTTTATTCATCAAAGTCTTACGATTCTTAACGATCAGCTGAAGGAATTCGGCACATCCTTGCTGACATATTACGGTACACCTGAAGAGTTTTTCGGTTCGATAAAGCCAGCGGCAGTTTATTGCAATCACGATTACGAGCCTTATGCGCTTTCGCGCGACAAAAAGATTGCTGAAGTTTTGAATGTTAAAGGCGTGGCCTTCAAAACATTTAAAGATCAAGTCATCTTTGAAAAATTAGAGGTAGCTAAGGATGATGGGAATCCTTACACGGTATTTACTCCTTACAGTCGCAAGTGGCTTTCGCGGTTTACACCTGCGGATATTAAGTCCTTACCAAGTGAAGCGCAGGGATCTGGTTTTAAAAAAATAAAGGCACAAGCCATCATAGGTTTAGAAGAAATGGGTTTTATGCCATCTGGTATTGATTTACCTCCTCGTAACCTTTCCCTTCCGCTTGTCCGATCCTACGATAAAACACGTGATACGCCTTCCGTGCGTGGCACCTCGCGTTTAGGAATTCATTTACGTTTTGGCACAATAAGCATTCGCCAGTTAGCGGCTGTTGCCAAGAAAGAAAACAAGGTCTGGATGAATGAACTGATTTGGAGAGAGTTCTATCAGATGATTCTCTCCAATTTTCCCCATGTTGTTGGTGGATCTTTCCGACCGGTTTACGATCGAATTCCATGGAGAAATAATGAAGCAGAGTTTGCCGCCTGGTGTGCGGGTAAGACTGGATATCCGATGGTGGATGCCGGAATGCGCGAACTGAATGCAACTGGTTTTATGCACAACCGTGCGCGCATGATTGTGGCAAGCTTCCTTACCAAACACTTACTTATTGATTGGCGGTGGGGTGAGGCTTACTTCGCAAAGAAGTTATTGGATTTTGAGTTAGCCTCCAATAATGGTGGATGGCAGTGGGCAGCCGGAAGCGGTTGCGATGCGGCACCTTATTTTAGAGTGTTTAGCCCAGATCTTCAATTGAAACGGTTTGATCCTAAGTTGACCTATGTTCGTCAATGGGTGCCTGAGTTTGGAACTCCGGCCTATCCCAAGCCGATTGTGGACCATGCCTTTGCCCGCAACCGTGCCATCGAAACCTATAAAACTGCACTGAACTGAAAATTGAAAACCATACAATGATTTATACTTTAAATTGCTCTCAGCTAATCAAAGCCCCGATGACCGAGGTTTGGGACTTCTTCAGCTCCCCTGCTAATCTCAGTAAGATCACACCAGCACAGATGAATTTTGATATTCAGGAAATTGAAGGTCGTGAGACAGAGGCCGGAATGAATTATCGCATGTTCCAGGGTCAGCACATTCGCTATAAGGTTACTGTTCTGCCGCTGGTTCGATTGACATGGGTTACAGAGATTACTCACGTTAAGGAGTATAACTCTTTTATTGATGAACAATTAAAAGGACCCTACACGTTGTGGCGTCATTTGCACACCTTTGAAGAAACTCCAGAAGGGGTCATGATGCGTGATAAGGTGGATTATTCTATTCCCTTGGGGCCCTTAGGAAGAATGGCCAACGCTCTTTTTGTAGCTGGCCAGGTTCAGAGTATTTTTGATTATCGTTTTGAGGCTGTTGAACAAATTTTTCACAAAAAATCATGAGCTGGAAAGTCATTTTAATCTGTTCGCTAATTTCCATTGGCACTTTTCTTTTCTGGGAATTTGTGGCCTGGTTCACGCATAAATATGTTATGCATGGATTTTTATGGGTTTGGCACCGGTCACATCATACGGTGCATGATCATTCGGTAGAGCGCAACGATTTGTTTGCGGTGGTGTTTAGCATTCCATCCATTCTCCTCTTCCATCTAGGATTGGGCGTATACAAGAGTCCTTATTTGGTAGCCATCGGAATAGGCATTCTCATGTACGGTATTTTTTACCTGGTCTTCCACGACATCATCGTTCATCAACGTATCCGTTGGCGTCCAGCTAAGCGCTCCCGATATTTGCAACGGATGATCCATGCGCATTATATCCACCACAGCAAACATTCTAAAGATGATTGCGAAGCATTTGGATTTCTATATGCTCCGAAGAAATACGAGCCTAAGACCTTCGAGTATAAGACCAATCGACAGGCGACTCAATAGTTTCCCACTTACTGATTTTTTGCAGTCAAATCGATGTTCTGGGTAACCATGAACATCATTCCAATGTTATTTTCCTGTTTTACGCCATTAGCTTTAACGAGCATCTGGTAAAAGGGTCCGACACTTAAGTTCAGGCCTTTGATTGGTTGATAACCTACTCCAACGAAAAGTCTATTTTGATCGATATCATCAAAAGTTACTTTCTTTCCACGACTGATAAACCCTTCGTAGAAGGCTTGTGTAAAAAAGGTATGTGGTTCTAATTTTTCTTTTCCGATGGGTCGGGTGGCCATAAAACGGTATCGTACTCGGAATTGTTTGTTTGAAAACCCAGTACTTTCACCACTTGCATCATGTTCCTCAATAAAACGCTCCTCAGTCCTGAGTCGGTGTCCAATAGAGGTCTTCCCCCAGTTATAACTAAAGGCCAGTTGCTGATAGATTCTCCTTTCGTGATTGATTATGCTTACCGGTTGCTTTCCATATTGGTAATTGTGAATATAGGCGTAACCGAAGGGTGAAAAAGTGAGTTTACCCTTAATTTTAAATTCCAGGTGCGATCGCAATAAAACCTGCATGGGTTCAAGTCCCGTTATGGATTGCTCAGACTGTGCATACCGAAAATGTCCATCAACGAAAAGGGTTGTTCCTTTGGCTATGGTCAGGTTTCCGGAATAGCTGGTCCATGCAACCATTTGATCCACTATTTCCCGCTGGCTTAATGATGCGGCTTGACCAAGTGCGAGGGAGCTGATGAGCGTCAGCCCAAGTCCGATCAGGGTTGTGGAAAATCCATGTCGTTTAATCATAAAACAAACCTAATGTTAACTCAATGTTAATGTTCTGAATTTCCTTAAAAGGCCTAAAATGGATTTAAAAAGCTTGTTTATTTCTACCTCCCGGTTCTCTTTCGGATTAGCCTTGGCACCAAATTAAAATGGAGATAATACTGGCTTTCCCGTCAGTTAACATGCTCAGGCGACCTTTGTCGCAAACCACTACGCATGTCAAATTTAATCCAACGTCTTACGCTTCTGGCCCTCTTTTGTTATTCGGGCCTTTTGGCTCAGACTGGCTCGATCAGCGGAACGATTGCTGATAGCCGAAGCAAAGAAACAATAATAGGGGCAAACGTCTTTATTGAAGGTACTACTATTGGCGCGGCCACCGATTTGGACGGAAATTTCGAAATCGGAAGTCTTAAGCCAGGAAAGTATACGGTTGTAGTGAAGTATGTTTCCTATAAGGACCAAATCATTCCGG
>JBMSPY010000028.1:0-13746 GCA_049423005.1 Cyclobacteriaceae bacterium | reverse complement strand
TGGAAAGGGTTCAGCCAAGAAGAACAACAACAGGTGTTGATGAATTACCGCCTGGCTTATCTGGCCTATACCGATGTAAACTGGTGCGAGGCCCTGGGAACGGTTTTGGCCAACGACGAAGTCATCAACGGATTAAGTTACCGCGGTGGACATCCGGTAGTTAAAAAACAAATGAGACAATGGAGTCTTCGCATTACCGAGTACGCCGAAAGACTTTTGAAAGGTCTGGAAGAAATTGACTTCAGCGAATCCATGAAAGAAATCCAGCGCAACTGGATTGGAAAAAGTACAGGAGCGAGTATCGACTTTTCCGTAGATGGACGTGATGAAATTATTCAGGTTTTTACCACAAGGCCCGATACCATATTTGGCGTGGATTTTATGGTTTTAGCTCCCGAACACGAACTGGTAAAAAAAATCACTACTGCCGAAAACCAGAAAGAGGTTGCTGAATACCTGAAGTATGTCGAAAGCCGGTCTGAAGTAGATCGTATGGCTGAAGTAAAAAAGGTTACCGGCTGCTTTACCGGAGCCTATGCCGTCAATCCAATCAGCGGAAAAAAGATCCCGGTCTGGATAAGCGAATACGTACTGGTTGGCTACGGCACAGGGGCCATTATGGGTGTACCCTGTGGCGATGAGCGTGACCACAAATTTGCCAAGCATTTCAATCTACCCATCACCAACATCATAGGCTCCAGCTACGACGGCACAGAGGCCAATCCAACCAAAGACGCCATTCTTCAAAACTCTGGATTTCTGGACGGCCTGGTCATGCACGAAGCATTGATTAAATCAGTTGAGAAACTGGAGGAACTTGGCGTCGGAAAAAGAAAAGTAAATTATAAAATGCGGGATGCCGGATGGAGTCGTCAACGCTATTGGGGCGAACCCTTTCCTGTTGTATTCCGCAACGATATCCCCTATCCAATGGATATCCAGGATCTTCCGCTAGAACTTCCGCCTACAGAAAACTTTAAATCAGCTGGCAACGGAGAAGGCCCATTGGCCAATCTTCAGGATTGGATAAACATATCCCCGTCAGAAAAACGCGATTCGAATACCATGCCCACCCATGCCGGAGCAGCCTGGTATTTCTTGCGATATATGGATCCGCACAACCAACAGGAATTTGCAAACCGTCAAAAGCTTGATTATTGGAATCAGGTTGATGTATACATCGGTGGATCGGAACATGCTGTTGCCCATTTGTTGTATTCAAGACTTTGGGTAAAAATTCTTCATGACCTTGGTTATTTGAATTTTGATGAGCCTTTTAAAAAGCTCATCAATCAGGGTAAAATAACCGGCGACTCACGGTTCGTTTACCGGATTAGAGGAACGCATCAGTTTGTTTCCGCCGGATTAAAAGAGAAATACTCCTGCGATCCGCTTCACGTCGATGTGACCATCGTCAACGGACTGGAGCTGGATACAGAGGCCTTCAAAAAATGGAAACCGGATTTTGCTAAAGCTGAATTCATTCTTGAAGACGGAAAATACATCTGTGGTTCTGCCATTGAAAAAATGAGTAAGTCGTATTTCAATGTGGTTAACCCGGACGACATTGTAGATACCTATGGCGCCGACACACTTCGTCTCTACGAAATGTTCCTGGGCCCACTGGAAATGTCAAAGCCCTGGAGCACCAGTGGTATTGATGGTGTCTTCAAATTCCTGCGAAAGGTTTGGAATCTATGCCACGACACAACCGGTCAACTCAAAGTCTCGAATGAAACACCCACCAGGGAAGAGTTGAAGGCACTTCATAAAGCCATCCGGAAAGTTCAAAGTGATGTAGAATCATTTTCCTTGAATACATCGGTCAGCGAGTTTATGATTTGTGTGAACGAGCTGACTGCACTTAAATGCAATAAGCGAGAGATTGTTGAACCACTGTTAATCATTCTATCCCCATTCGCACCCCACCTTACCGATGAAATTTGGGAAGAACTTGGATACCAGGATTCCATCCAAAACGCCACGTTTCCGACCTTCAACGAAGAGTATCTGAAGGAGAACTCATTTGAATACCCTGTTTCCGTAAATGGAAAAGTGCGCGCTAAAATGGAATTCCCGCTGGATACGCCTAAGGAGGAAATTGAAAAGGCCGTGCTCGCTTCTGAAACAGTTCAAAAATGGACAGAAGGTAAGCCGCCCAAAAAGATTATTGTGGTTCCAGGACGAATCATCAACGTTGTGTCCTGAGAAATACAACTTTACTTTTTACCGCACACAATACGGTCCTTGCCGTCGAGGTCGCGAAGAATGTCCACTGACTTAAGACCAGCCTTCTCAAAAAGTTGTTGTACCGGAACGCCAAACTTCTCCTGAATTTCTACAGCCACCAGGCCATTTTTTTCCAGGTGGCCAACGGCGATTTGAACAATGGCTTTGTAAAAAAGTAACGGATCATCATCCGGAACAAATAAAGCATCGTGCGGTTCAAAATCTACCACATGCGGCTGCATAAAACCGCGATCTGAATATGGAATGTAAGGTGGATTACTCAGAATAATCTCATACCGTTCACCCGAATCGGATAATCCCGAAAGCATATCCGCTTTTCGAACATCAATCACAACCCCATTCAATTCAGCATTCTCCTGCGTAACCTGAAGCGCAATTGGATTAAGGTCAATTGCCGAAACCTTCCACAAGGGACATTCAGCAGCAAGCGTTACCGGTATACATCCGCTACCCGACCCCAGATCCAAAATACGAATGGGTTGGTCCTTGGAAAAAGTACGTAAAGCCAACTCAACTAAAAGTTCAGTCTCAGGTCGTGGTATCAAAACACCAGGCCTAACCTTAAACGGACGACCGAAAAACCAGGCTTGACCCAAAACATATTGAACAGGCTCATGATTATTGATTCGAGAAATAATCTGCTCACATTCAGCCTCAGCGAAAGCAAGGGGCACATCGAGCAAAACATCCTTTTTAGAATATCCAAAATGGTCCAAAATCAAAAAAGAAATAGCATCTCGCTCCGATTCAGAAAGCCCGGCATCAATCTGATGCTTAAGTTTGTGGAAAATAGCTTTGGACGTCTCCATTGACAGAACCGAAAGATACATGCATCCTGATGAATTATTTATGAGGCGTGCCCTGGATTTGGCTGAGCGTGGCACCGGTTCGGTTAGTCCGAATCCGATGGTAGGATGTGTAATTGTTCGTAATAACCAAATCATTGGCGAGGGCTGGCATGAAAAATTCGGAGGCCCTCACGCCGAAGTCATGGCCTTAAAAAATGTGATTAACGTCAGTCAGGTTGCCGGAAGCACAGTATATGTAAGTCTGGAGCCCTGTGCACATTTTGGAAAAACACCGCCGTGCGCTGATGTGTTGATCAAGGAAAGAGTGGAAAGAGTCGTCATCGGTTGTACCGATCCTAACCCACTGGTCAGTGGCAAGGGCATCGCCAAACTTCGTGAGGCTGGTATTCAAGTTGAAGTTTCAACTTTAAATAAACAAGCCGTGGCGCTTAACAAAAGGTTCATCACGGCACAAACCAAAGGCAGGCCCTATATCATTTTAAAATGGGCCGAAACGGCCGATGGATTTTTAGCTCGAACAGATTTCAGCTCAAAGTGGATCAGCTCTGAATTATCCAGACAATGGGTTCACCGGTGGCGCGCGGAAGAAGATGCCGTATTAATAGGGCGCCGAACAGCAGAGCATGATAATGCATCCTTAACCGTACGCGACTGGTCGGGTCGAAATCCGATACGAGTAGTGCTCGCCGGAAAAGGAAAAATTGATCCCTCGTGGAAGGTATTTGATGCGGCAGCCCCCACCTGGTGCTACAGCACTGCAGAAACAGACCAACAATTGGGAATAAAATCCATTGCGCTTCCAGAAGCTAATTTTCTGAATCTGGTTTTAAAGGATCTGAAAAGCCGCGGAATAAACTCTGTCCTGGTTGAGGGTGGTGCACAAACGCTCAACTCTTTTATCGAAAAAGGTTTATGGGATGAGGCTAGAATTTTTAAAGCTCCAACAATATTCGGAGCTGGCATTCCATCACCATCAATCAGTGGAGCAAAAGAAACAGAAAGGAACATCGGTGAAGATGTTCTCCTTATCCTGACAAATCCAAATTCAGTTAGTTACCAGGTGTGATGGTATTAAATAACGCTTCACGCATTAGTGCAGGCGGCATATTACCAGCCTTTAGCAGACGCTCATGAAAATCACGGAGCGAAAATTTCTCTCCCATGGCCTTTCGGTAATCTTCGCGCAAGCGGATAATTTCAGCCATGCCCGTATAATAGCCGATGAAATAACCCGGTGAGGCTGTTGCTGCATCCACTTCAAGTTGAGCAGCCCAGCGAAGAAAACCAACCTGATCCGTCATCAGTTTAATAGCCTCCTCATAAGTCATTTTATCGGTGTGAAGCCCGGTATCGTAAATCACCCGGGCAATCCTCCAAAGCCGAAGTTGAAGGTGCCTGAGTTGAATGGCTTCTGCCTCAAAAAATCCAGTTTCGCGCATCAAATGTTCATTGTACAAGCCCCAACCTTCACTAAAAATCGAAATGCCATTTTCCCTTCGGATTTTCCTGGGATTGTGCATTTGATACAGGCCTTGAATATGATGCCCTCCATACGTTTCGTGGGGAGCCGTAACCATGATAACTCCCCAATCATGCTCCCGCAAATACTCCTGTTTACGCTTATCGTCCCATTGATCTTCAAACGGATTAATCATCCATTCCGAACGATAGACGCTATCAGCACCTTTTGACTTGGCAATCGAAAAATTTCCGTAATAAGAAGTCTTCCTTAAATATTCCGCCCGAGCCACCACTTGTACTTTTTCTTTCCAGGGAATTGGAATCAAATCATACCGGAGAATATGATCCTTGGACTTATCTACCCAAACCTGATGGGCGTAAATCATACGTTCAGGGGTTGGGCCCTGTTGCTTAATGATGTCCGCCACCTCACGCCAAGGTCTTCCCGGGTCCATTTTTTCAGCTAAGGCCTCCAACTCTTTAATGGTTTCTTAAAAGGCAGCCTTTCCAAATTCATGGAGACTGTCGGCGTTCATACCTAAGAGATATTGACGACTCAGCATCGAGTCATACAAAGACTTACCAATGGCAAAAGTTCCAACAGGACGTTTGGGCAAATCATTTTTAAGGAAGTTGATAAACGAAACAAGAGATTGGCGAGCCCGATCAGAAAGAGGTTTCAACTTTTCAGCTGATGAGCCGGCTGTATTGATAAACGCAGGTATCTCCCGATCAAACAACAACAAACCATTTTCCGCCATAAATAATGAGAGCTCCTGAAATCTCGGCACAAATTCTAAAAGCTGTTTTTCACCATTGGCCAGCTGGAATGGAACAACCTGCAATCGTTTTTCCACCTCGGCAATCTTATCCTCTGTTTTACCCGGACGGGCGATCACATCTGAAATTCCTGTGAACAACATATAGATCCTTGGATCGCGCCGGTAAAATTTCATTCCGCCAAGCTCCAGTTGACGACCACTAATCAGACTATGGGCAAATTTCCAGTCGATTTTTTCATCTTTCGAAAGACCGGATGTATCAATGGCCATCAATCGATTCATCTGATCTTCGGCTAGCTGTAAGGCCATGGCAAAAGAACTGTCACTCAACGGATCTGCAGCTGGTCTCCTGCCCCGCATTGATCCAGCATCCATCGACTGGATAAATTCTTCGAGTTTTATAGAGGCCGTAGACTTTGGCGGAGCCGAATCGGTGGTACATCCAAAAATCCCAACGACAAGAAAAATGAAAACAATCCTGAAATCCATAATGAGGTAATTGAATAGGGAAGTTAACGAAAAGTAGGCCTCAGCAGGAAATAGTCAATTGGTCAGCAAAGGGAAAATCGCTAATTTCAACCCGGAATTCACGTATGTTTAAAAAACTTCCTCCCATTCTTAAAAATTTCTACGCAGTAGGGCTAATCATTTTTATGATTTGGATGACGTTCTTTGACTCCAATGATTGGATTAACCGCTTCCGAATGTCCTCAAAACTGAGAAGCTTGGAGAATGAAAAAAAATACTACGAGGAAAAAATCAAAGAAGTCGAAAAAGATAAAAAGGAGCTCATGGGAAATGATGAGCTATTACAAAAATTTGCCAGGGAGAAGTACCTCATGAAAAAACCCGGTGAGGACATTTTTATTCTGGAGAAAAAAGATTGATCCATGAAAAAGTTTCTATTCACTCTGGTAGCAATTTTTTCTGCTGCTTTCACCTTTGCACAAAAGGATATTGATGAACGCTCCGACTGGCAGGATCGGGTTTTTCTGGGAGGCGGAGGAGGACTGGGTGGAGGCACTGATCGATTTGGCAATAAATACTTTAGCTTCTCTGTAACACCAGTCATTGGTTACATGGTGACCTCTAAAATTTCGACGGGAAGTGCCTTCTCTTACCAAAGTACCAATTATTCCGATATTGGAGTAAAGTTCACCCAGTACGGAGTAATGCCATTCATCAGGTACAATATGGATGCGTTATTTCTTACCACTGAATTTAACTACCTGAACATTCCAACACTCGATGCCAACTACGATACAACGGAAAGAATCTTCCGTACTCGTCTGCTCGCAGGTGCAGGATATTCAGTACCGGTAGGTGGAAAAACCAAAATAAATGTGGTGGGCTTGTACGACTTGGCCTATGACCGTCAGTATTTTGTATCTCCCTGGGTCTTCAGGGTTTTCTTCTCGTTGTAAGAAGAATTACAAAGAGATCGAATATCTCTTTCCCAATTCCATCAAGTCTTCCACTACTTTTTCGTTAAGCGGAATTCCGTTATCAATTCGGTAATGTTCGGCCTCGCGCTCCGGATCTCCGGGTATCAACACTTTTTCTTCAGGTGATACCGGCTTAGCCGAACGGAATCTATTGATCCAATTATCCATGTGATCCTTAAATTCAGCTACCGGACGGAACGCATCCACACGCATCGCGCCAAAGAAATGTCCAATGCCTTTTCCAACCGGATCAGCAGGAGGTGCAAGAAAACTCACAAAGGGAGGAACCCAGGGACCGTAGTTGGCACCAGACAATACCGCTGAAAAAATATCCACCCATGCACCAAGACAATATCCTTTATGACTACCGTGCTCCCGATCACTACCCAAAGGAATCAAAGCACCTCCGCTTTTTAACTCATGAGGATTGGTCGAAACCGATCCGTCTGATTTTTGAATCCAGCCTTCTGGCGCATCCTGATTTTTTCGTTGTAAAATTTCCAGCTTACCATTGGCCGCGGTTGTGGTAGCAAAGTCAGCTACAAAAGGAGGTTGACTGCCCGCAGGAATCGCTACACAAATCGGATTGGTTCCCAGCAATCGCTCGATGGAATGAACCGGAGCTACTAAAGGACTGGCATTGGTCATCGCCATCCCAATCATATTCTCCTCAAGAGCCATCATCGCATGGTGGCCGGCAATTCCAAAGTGATTCGAATTACGGACCGACACCCAGCCGGTGCCTACCTGCCGGGCCTTTTCAATAGCTACTTTCATCGCAAAAGGAGCAACTACAAGTCCAAGCCCCATATCTCCATCAACAACTGCTGTACTTGGTGTTTCGTGAACAACCTTAATATCCGGCGCATGATTTATTCGCTTGGCTTCCCAAAGACGAACATATCCACTCAGGCGTGCAACACCATGGGAGTCAATACCACGAAGATCAGCCCGAACGAGTACCTCAGAAGCCAATTCCGCTTGGTCATCAGGACAACCGATGGCTTTAAATACGGTTGTAGAAAAATTTCTTAACTGCGAATAGGTAAAGAGTTGTTCGGCCATTGTTTTTTAAACTGTTCGATCCGTCACAAAACTAAAGGATTCCTGTGCATAGGAGCCAAAATCATACTTTTTCTACAGCGCGTAAGGATTAATTTGCTGAAATTGCCTCTGGTCCAGTTTTTGTACCACCTTCCAAAATCGAACTTCTATGAAATTGTTCATCACTCTCGCCTTTGCCTTTTCGCTCTATCCGTTGTTAGGTCAAAATGAAAGATCCGTGGAGAGCAAGCCTACAGCTATAACCATCTACTTAACTAAAGCCCAGGTTACCCGCTCCTTAACCACAAGTATCGATCAAGGTCGTACTGATATTATTATCTCTGGTCTTTCGGCCAACCTGGATCCGGAAAGCATCCAAATCTCCGGCAAAGGCTCAGCAACCATTTTAGGTATTGCCCACCGGCAAAACTTTATGACTGAGCTGAGTCGACCCAAACAACTAAAAATACTTTATGATTCACTGAGCATTTACCAGCGTCAGGTAAGGCTGGAACAAAACAAAAAAGAAGTACTCGAAAAAGAAGAGCAACTCCTGGCAGCGAACCAAAAATTCACCGGAGCCAATCACAATCTGACCATTGCCGAACTTAAAACCATGTCCGATTACTTTAGAACAAAGCTCAGCGAAATTATTTCGAACAAATCAAAGCAGGACGATCAGATCAAATGGTGGAATGAGAAAATATCCCGAGTGAATCGCCAGATCGGAGAACAGAATGAGGTGCTCTCAAGAAATACCGGTGAACTGGTCGTTTCCGTACAAGCTGATAAATCTACTTCACTTCAATTAGAGTTGAAGTATGTTGTAACCAATGCCGGTTGGTCTCCTGTTTATGATCTGAGAAGTGGAGGACTCAAAGATCCAGTATCGTTTGTATATAAGGCAAACGTCTATCAGTCAACTGGCGAAAATTGGAAAGATGTACGCGTAACGTTATCAACGGCAAATCCAAATCTAAGCGGAACAAAACCTGAATTAGGTATTTGGGGATTGGATGTTGTTCAGCCCATCGTTTATCAACAACGTAACCGTAATGCTGAGTTGATGATGGCTGCACCAATGGTCGCTAAAGATGCCAGTGAGGTTGAGGTTGGTTCCATTTCTCAGGATATTTCCATAATTCAAAGTACGCTAACTACAGAATTCACCATTGGAACACCTCAAACCATCAACTCAGGCCCGAAGCCTACCGTTATGGATATCCGTCGCAATGAGTTAAAAGCAGACTACTCTTATGCCGTTGTGCCAAAGTTGGATAAAAATGCATTTCTGGTTGCAAAAGTGACAGGATGGGATGAGTTAGACCTGCTACAAGGTGAAGCAAACATCTTCTTTGAAGGAACCTTTGTAGGTAAAACAGTAATCGATCCTACACAAATCGAAGACACCTTGACTCTTTCTATGGGAAGAGATCAACGAATCATCATCACCAGGGAAAAATTAAAGGATTTGAGCTCAAGAAAATTGATTGGCTCGAACCAACGAGAATTGGCGGTTTGGCAAATTGGATTAAGAAATACTAAAACCGAGCCGGTGCGAATAACCGTTGAAGACCAAGTACCCATCTCACTCAACACCCAGATAGAAATTTCAAACGTGGATATCCAGGGCGGAAGGCTGGATAAGCAAACGGGAAAAGTAATTTGGTCAATTAATCTGGCGCCATCAGAAAATAAAACCATCGGATTTCGCTATGAGGTCAAATATCCAAAGGATAAAATAATAAGTGGGCTATAATGCAATGACCTTCTAAACAACATATGCTGGCGTCTGTTCTTCTGGTTTTGGTTGGATGTTTTTCTCAAGGTAAATCAACTGCTGATTCTACAACTAGCTCCTTTCACTTGGGCGCCTACGCCGATGCTTATTATAGCAGTAGTGTTTTTTCAGCCGAAAAGTTTCAACGCCCGTATTTTGTCTCTTCAGCGCTTAACAATCAAGCAAACCTCAATCTGGTTTATCTGGAAGCTAGTTTCCGCAGCCCATCATTTCGATTTAACGTCAGTCCGGGATTCGGAACCTACATGGAGGCCAATTATGCTTCCGAAAAAGGAATTGGTCGTCATCTTCTTTTGGCTAACGCAGGAATTCGTGTGAGCAAAAAACTAGACGCATGGATCGAAGCAGGCGTTTTGGATTCTCCCTACTCCAGTGAAGGACCCATTTCCAGAGATCAACTCCTATATTCCCGATCGCTGGCACCCGAGCACGTTCCCTATTATTTAAGTGGGGTCCGATTGTCTGTAACACCCCACGAAAAATGGACAATCAAATTACTCGCGTTAACCGGATGGCAGCAGATCAACGATGTGAATGAAAAAAAATCATTTGCCTCAACGGTGATCTTTAAGCCAAACCCAACGATCGAATGGACCTACAACACCTATTTTGGAGATGAGCGCTCAGCAGCTAATCCAGAATTTCGAAATCGAACATTTCACGATCTGTACGTTAAAGTAAAGACCAACCCTAAATGGGAAAGTACAGCTGGTTTTTATTTTGGAACTCAAGAAAAAAATAATCAGGCAGCAGCAACGTGGTGGCAGGCCAATCTGATGAGCCGACGGACTCTCTCGGATCATTTTTCATTAAGCGGAAGAATAGAATACTTCAGCGATCCCAAACAGGTTTTACTGCGTCCCACCGGGCAGCTGCCCTTTCAGGTATTCAGCAGCGGACTTTGTCTAAATCTTAAGTTGGGTAAGCGCTCGCTGTTCAGAATTGACGGGCGGTATTTTAAAGCAACAGATCAGATCTTTGGTCCTTCAGGCCCAAAAAAGAACAACGATTTACTTCTTACAACCAGTCTGACTTCCTGGCTTTAAAGCGAAAGACCCTGTAAGAGACGCCAACGTACACCCTCTTTTAGAGAGTAGCCAGAAACCCTTAAGGAGTCAAAGGCACATTTTTTGAGAAGATGATCAATGAGTACGCACGCCACAACAATCATATCCACCCGCAATTCAATCATCCCCGGAATCTGCATGCGTTGTGCTCGATCCTTTAAAAACATTTCAGGCAGAATCTGAACAAAAGCCTCAATGCTTAGAGGAGTTTCCGGACCAAGCACATAGGATTGATTGTTTTTAAGACACCATATTTCACTTAACGTGTCAAAACTACCTGAAGAACCAATCAGCACTGTAGGCTGGTGTAACCGGGTCGCCTCGAAGACGTCTTCAAGAGCTTGATCAAGATGATCGCGAATGAGTTGAATCTCCCTATCGGTTATTGGATCATGGTGATGGAATAACTCAATGAGACGCTGCCCACCGGTTTCGACACTTTGTTTCCAAAGTATACCGGATGGGTTCGCAATAATAAACTCAACACTTCCGCCACCAATATCCACAATCATAGAGGTAGAATCTCCCAGATCCATACCAGACCGAATACCATCATAGATTAAAGTAGCCTCCTGATCACCAGAAATTACTTGAACATGGATCCCCGTATACAACCGAATAGCCTGAATAACCTCAGCTACATTTTGAGCATTACGCAGCGCGCTCGTTCCAATAGCATAAATCGCCTGTACTCCGAGCGATTCAGCTTTTTGCCGGTAATCGGTTAAACAATTCAAGGCACGTTGAAGGGCTTCTGGTGTAATCATACCTCGATTGATACCCCCCATTCCGATACGAACAGGGCGTCGCTCCTCATAAACGGGTTGCGGTCCTTCCGTTACCATTAAGTGAAACGTATTGGTTCCAAGATCTACTATGGCAATTCGATTTTTCATGGTTTGTTTCAAAGATAATCGCTGGCATTAATTCAATTATCTTTACCCATCATCTCTTCAGCTGTTATGAAAAAACCTTTACCACCAGGAATTGAAAAAAGGTTCAAAGAACTTGAAAAACTGAACCAGGAGGCGCTGCTTGGCGGCGGAGAAAACCGAATTGAACAACAGCATGCGCGCGGAAAACTTACAGCCCGCGAACGAATTGAACTGCTGCTCGACCCCGGTTCTTTTGAAGAACAGGGAAAACTAATCACCCACCGTAGTAAAGACTTCGGTCTGGACAAAGAAAAATACTTGGGCGATGGTGTTATAACCGGATATGGAACCATCGACGGTCGGCTGGTTTATGTTTACTCCCAGGACTTTACCGTATTTGGTGGATCGCTTTCTGAAGCACACGCAGAAAAAATTGTTCGCTTGCTGGATACCGCAATGAAAACAGGTGCTCCGGTGATTGGCCTGAATGATTCCGGCGGAGCCCGGATTCAGGAAGGGGTCGTTTCTTTAGGCGGCTATGCCGATATCTTTTTCAGGAACACCAGAGCCTCCGGTGTCATTCCGCAAATATCCGCCATCTTAGGTCCTTGTGCAGGAGGAGCGGTGTATTCACCGGCTATAACCGATTTCATTTTCATGGTAGAGCAATCCTCCTTCATGTTTGTAACCGGACCAAATGTGGTTAAGACGGTAACTCACGAAACAATCACCTCGGAAGAACTCGGTGGAGCCGTTACACACAGTACCAAAAGCGGTGTAGCTCATTTTGCCTGTGCCAACGAAGCAGAATGCATTCGCCAAATACGGATGCTCATGCAATTCATTCCACAAAATTGCGAGGAACATACTCCAAAGATTGACTACAAAGCATCGGATGAACTTCGTCCTGTCCTCGATACAGTCATTCCCGAAAATCCAAATCACCCATACGACATGCATCAGGTGATTCACGAGATTTTGGATGATGGCTTTTTTGAAGTGCATAAAAACTTTGCTGAAAATATTATTGTTGGTTTTGGCCGACTGGCCGGTCGATCCATCGGCGTGGTGGCCAATCAGCCATCATCACTGGCCGGCGTACTGGATATCCACGCCAGCGTGAAAGGTGCACGATTCGTCCGCTTTTGTGATTGCTTCAATATACCGCTGCTAGTCCTGGAAGATGTTCCCGGCTTTCTTCCCGGAACCGACCAGGAGTGGAATGGCATCATCACGCATGGCGCTAAACTCCTCTATGCTTTTTCAGAAGCTACGGTTCCACGCATTACGGTCATCACCCGTAAAGCCTATGGCGGCGCCTACGATGTCATGAACTCCAAGCACATCGGAGCAGATTTAAATTTTGCCTGGCCAACAGCTGAAATAGCCGTAATGGGTGCTAAAGGTGCTGCTGAAATCATATTCCGAAAGGAGATTCTTGAAGCGAAGGACCAGGAGGCCAAACTTCAGGAGAAGATTCAGGAATACACCGATCGTTTTGCCAATCCCTATCTGGCCGCCGAGCGAGGCTATGTAGATGAAGTGATCTTCCCTTCACAGACCAGGGAAAAATTGATTAAAGGGTTTTCAATGTTGGAAAATAAAGTGGATACGTTACCTCGAAAGAAACATGGCAACATTCCGCTTTGATCAACTTAGCGCAACAACAGAACCCCTCCCCGCTTTTCCTGAATTCCATCGTTCGGTCTGAAAGAACTAACATACTGTACTACCCAGGCATAGGTACCACCCGGTAAAGGACGCGACGGATCGTTGTTGTATCCACCATTCCATTGAAAGTCAGGATCAGATGACTGAAAAACCATTTCGCCCCAACGGTTGTAAATGAAAACATGGAACTTCTCCGTAATGAAGAGTGAGAAAATAAAGAAATTATTATTTTCAGAAATTAAACTTCCAGGTTTGAAGGCATTTGGTGCGATAATTTTTGGCACACAGTCATTGATAACCTCCGCACGGTCAGCTGCCACACAATTAAAAGTGTTGGTAAGTAAAACCTCATATTGACCTTCACTGGTTACCACCAAGGAAGGATCGCTAATACCCAATGAAAGATCGTTCTTAAACCATTCATACGACTCAAACGTGCCAGGCTTCAAGGTAACTTGATTGGTCTCCGGATCAAGGTTTTCCGGATCGTTACAAATCACAACAGTAGCGGGGAGCTCTCCTACTGGTATGGGTCCACCGA
>JBMSPY010000027.1:0-13750 GCA_049423005.1 Cyclobacteriaceae bacterium | reverse complement strand
ATATGGATCCTGATCGATATACTTCTGATAAGCCTCCTGCTGTTGAGCTTCAGTATAGGTTACGGAGCTGGTTGTACCATTCACTGTAGAGCTTACGGCGTTACTTGCGAAGCGTACCTGTGAAGCATCCAATGGCACGTACATCAACTCATTGTCACGCACACGGTCACCGTTGAGGTCACCGGCTACGAAGTAAGAAAATGGATTGCTCTGTTGACCAATGTAACCCAGTGTGAGGGTAGTTGCACCACCGAACTTATCACCGTACTCAATTCGGTAACCAGCCAATCCAACAAAGCGGTTGGGAATGTTGTTATCCGATAGCGTGAGTTCAAGCTCATTGTTTCCATTAACGGAACGAGCGCTCTGCCAGCTACCGCTAGCAATAGATCCTGCACTCATGTAATCATAGGCACGGGAAGTGGTCCAAGCAAAAGATCCCCAGAAACCTTTTTGATAAGGCTTTTCGATCTTGAAGGTTAGACCCTGATAATAAGGGCCATTACGGTTAGTGAGAACCGCTGCCATGGAAACGTTGTCGTTAACACGAACGCCGTTATCATTATTTGCAAAACGATCGCGTGCATCAGGTCCTTTTAAAGCCGTAGTAGGCTTATCCAGGTTTGCATTGTAATAATGCACAGCATTGATAGACCGGTTGTAGAGGAATTCTACTGATCCAATCAAACCAAAAGGAAGTTTCTGATCGATGGCGAGGTTGGTTTTCCACATCTGAGGGAACTTGTAATTTGGATCAGAGAAAGCCAAATCAAAGGTTGAAGGCAGTGTAGGAGTACTTGGAATGAAGTAATCATTCGGACGAGGAGTAAATCCGTAGTTGGCTGCTGCTGCGCCACTGACATCAATAAATCCAGTCAACACACCATTGTTACCAACTTGGTTAGAAACAAATACATAAGGAGGACGGCCAGTAAATACTCCGGTACCACCACGAATCTGTGTACGGTAAACTGCATCGTTATCCCAGTTGAAGGCAATGCGTGGTTCCCACAGAACCTGAGTCTTCGGAAGAACGCCGGTGTTAAACGTCTCGCCATTGGCGAAAGTTAGAGCGGTAACCTTTTCATTCTCCAAAGCGGTGTCTTCAAAACCAATAACAGAAGTGCGGATACCAAACGTCAATTTGAAATCATCTGTAACATTGAATTCATCCTGAGCATAGAGGTCTATGCGCGAGGTCTTCAAAACCTGGAGAGGCTCTTTTGCACCTGGAAGTGCAGAGTAGCGAAACTGGAAACGTGCAGGAGCAAAGGTTGATGGTGCTCCATTAGCTGCAATAGACTGATTGGCAGCGGTGTAGAAATCAGCAAGGCTATTGAAAATATAAACACCGTTTGAAGCAGGGAAGAACAGGTTGTTTGACTTATACTGTTCATAATTGAAGCCCACTGTAAAAGTGTGCTTGTTCATATACTTGGTAAGGTTATCCGTAATGTGGAATGTACCGTAATCCAGTTTGTTGTTAGGCGTAAATGGGTCAAATCCAACGGAGGTGTATGTGTTTGCTCCTTCACGAATGTCAATAGTAGGGAACAACTGTGAGCGGTACGCACGGTCCTCAATCTGCTTGTCGTAGCCGATGATGAGGGAGTTGTGTATGGTATTGGACAGACGGCTGTTCAACTCAAGAACGTAAGAACGGGTATTATCCAAAATGATATAGCCACTGTTCTGGAAAGCCATCGCATTAGGATTGGTAGTACGGTTACCGGCACCTGCAGACTGAGAATTGGAGATGTTGATCTCTGCATCAGAATCGTGGTGAACGTAACGCGCCATCAGCTTATGCTTATCGTTGATGTTCCAGTCCAAGCGAACCAGGAATTTCTGAGATGTCACAGCATTGTTATAGCCTTCCCAAGGACCAGTTTCATAATCAAAGTTATCGCGCATGAACTTTGAGAGCGTCTCCATGTCAGAGTACTTCACACGTGTAACCTGTGAACCAGAGAGTGGTGAGCCATCTGAGATCCAGGTAGTTCCAGGCTCAGTTTTAGTTAGGTTTTCATAGTTACCGAAGAAGAATAACTTATCCTTGATGATCGGTAAACCAAGTCTGAAACCTTGAACTTTTTCGCTGAACTTAGCAGCTGTGACAGGAACCTCATAAGCTTTTGAACCCGTAAAGGTTGAAGAGTTGTCGCGCTGGGTTTGGTAAACTGAACCTTCCACTTTATTTGTACCAGAACGGGTAACAGCATTAATACCTGCTCCAACAAATCCACTTTGACGGATATCAAATGGAGCAACGTTAACCTGAAGTTGATCAATAGCATCAAGAGAAATAGCTGTTGCGCCAGTACGACCACCAGCCTGGGCTGATGAACCGAGACCGAATCCATTATTGAATTGCGAACCATCGATGGTGAAATTATTCAGACGAGAGTCCTGACCACCGAATGAGCGACCATCACCATTAGGATTGTACTTGGTAACTCCATCAATGGTACGAGCTCCAATAATCGGAACAGAGGTAATTTCATTACGACCAAACTTTTGAGCCGCACCGGTACGGTCTTTAGAGAACACCCGACCACCTTCGGCGGTAACAAGAATCTCGCTGAGTTGGGTGCTTTCTTCTTTGAGCTCAAAGTCAGCATGAGCTGTTGAACCCAAATCGGCTTCAAGAATTTGAATGGTTTCTGTGCGGAAACCAACAAACGAAACAGTGACATTGTAAGGACCACCTACACGAACAGCCGGAAGAATATACGCTCCGTTGGTGTTGGTGATGGTGCCATACTTGGTACCGGAAGGGACGTGCACCGCCTGAACGGTAGCATTTGGCACCGGAGCGCCGTTGGAGTCTTTTACGACTCCGGAAATGGTGGAGGTAGTGATCTGCGCATATCCTGTTACGAATACAAGCAACACCAACACCAAAGTCATGTAGTGGTTTTTCATAGGCTTATAGTTTTGGATTTGGTTTAAAGTGAAATGCCCTTTAAAAGAGCTGAAAGGAGAATTTGAGGTCATTTTAGGGCAGACAAAAGTAGGATTTTTGTTGAAATAGGCCCGTGAACAACCCTTAAAAATGGTGTGAAGAATTTATTAACAAGTGCGAACGGTAATTAATGGTTTTGAGGCTAAGAAATGAGTTTTTGTCAATGAAAAATCAATTTTCAACATGTTGATCTGAAAAAACGTCCATTATTGACAATTGAATTCGTGAGTTTTAAGTGTCCAAAAAAGAATTTGAATGAAGCTGAATGCCTTATCTAAATTGAGTCTAAAGAAGGATAATCCTATGCCGGCTCTTTTCATAGGTCATGGCTCTCCTATGAACGGCATTGAAAACAATGTTTTCAGCACTACCTGGGCTGAATTAGGAAAGAAACTCCCCGAACCCCAGGCTGTGCTTTGCATTTCGGCTCATTGGCTTACTCAGGGAACCTTGGTTACGGCCATGGAAAACCCAAAAACCATCCATGATTTTGGAGGGTTTCCACCAGAACTTTATTCCGTTCAATACCCTGCACCCGGAAACCCTGACCTGGCCAGCCAAATCAGTCACATCACAGAATTAACCCATATTGGAAAAGATCACGACTGGGGCCTGGATCATGGAACATGGACTGTAGTCCGTCATATGTATCCTGAAGCCAACATTCCCATATTGCAGCTGAGTATCGATTATTATAAAAAGGGTCAGTGGCATTATGAACTGGCCCGGGAGTTGGCCGACCTGCGTAAGCGCGGCGTTCTAATTATTGGAAGTGGCAACATGGTGCATAACCTGAGAATGGCAGCTTTTGATAAGTTGGATACTCCAGGTTATGGATATGATTGGGCTATTGAAATGAATGAGGTCTTTAAAAAACACATTCTGTCACGAAACCACCTTCCACTAATCGAATACGAAAGACTTGGTCCTGCGGCATCTTTGGCCATTCCAACACCTGATCATTATTGGCCTCTGATTTATGCTCTTGGACTTTCATCGTCACAGGAAGAAATGGAGATATTTAATGATGAGCTTTTGGCCGGCTCACTGACCATGACTTCTGTAATTTTCTACGGAAAATAAACCGTCTGGTCAGATCATTCGTGAAACTGCGCCAATATAGCGCTCCGGAACTTCACCCTTGGTTGCCGTTTCATAGTCACTGTAGGTACAAGGCACTAGGGATGCCCGTTTTACTCCGGGTATTTCCATCCACCAACGATCGGTTACCTTACTTTTAAAGAAGGTGATGCTCTCCTGCTCCACCGGCATGGCCACTGTGAATTTCAAAAAATCATTGGAGCGGAAGTCCTGTTCATTTTTTCGGAATCCATATCCTTCAATAAAATACCAAACCATAGTGGCTACCACAGCGGCTGTTTTGAGCTGCTCATCATCAAGCGAAGGATTGTACTCATAAAAACCTGCTGAACTGAGTTTCTCGTTCATTCCAGCATACCAACACAACTGACACGCCTCCTCCCCGGTTAACCCAAAGGGTTGAGCACGCTGATTACCCGGAGCATCGGAAGAGCGAATGGCGGTAATGTCAAAGGAAAGCATGTCTGCACTTCGGATGGCCGGCTCCATCTCTTGCAAATTTGTGCGCATGGTTCCCAAGCGATAGGCCTCAAAAAATAATTTTTCAAGTACTGCACTCAATCCCGGATCTACCAAATAGCTCTGATGCGCCAGATGTGTGTAACTGAATAAATAATTCGGATCGTGCATCAACACCTTATTGATGTGCTGATTGTTTAGTGGGAATTCGTAACCTTCCTCCAAATCAAGAAAAGCATCCACATTCAGGAAGCTGATCAGCTTATTCAAGTCCTGGTAGGACCGATACTGACCAATATCCAGGTCGTGTGTTCCGCCCAGAATAAGTGGAAGCGTATTGTTTTCCAGCAACAACCGACAGACCTCACTAAGACGTGTATACGTTTCTTCCAAATCCATTCCCGGCCTCAAATTTCCCAGGTCAACCACCTGGACAGACGCCGAACCCTTTTTAAGCTGATATAATTTTTTTCGAATTACATCAGCAGCGCCTGCACAACCGTGATTAGAATCTGTTCCCCGCTCCTCAGGAACGCCAATGATGGCGATGTTCGCGGATCGGTAGTCCGGAATCTTCTCATCATAGACGCGAATGTTTTTGAAAAAACTGCCCGTAGCCGAAATTCCCTTGAATGATTCTTCCGGAACAGGTGAGAAAAATAGGGTTAGGTCCATGGGGCCGGGGTTTCGACAAATCTACGTTTAATGCCGTGCAAAATAAATAGCCCCGGGTGACCGGGGCTATTGGATATCATTAGGCACGGTTAAACAGAGCCTTTCGTCAAGAGCTACTGATTAGCCTCCGAAGTCGTCGAATCGAATATTTTCTTTCGGAATTCCCAACTCATCAAGCATCTTAAATACAGCTTGGTTCATCATAGGAGGACCGCAGAGATAATACTCTACATCCTCGGGGGCAGGGTGACTCTTCAGGTAATTATCGAAGAGACACTTATGAATGAATCCAGTATAACCATCTGCCTCCTTATCATCGAGGCTCTTTTTGACTTTCCAGTTATCCTCCGGAAGCGGCTCCGACAATCCAATATGGAAATTAAAGTTCGGGAACTCGTTCTCAATCTTTCTGAAATGCTCAGTGTAGAAAAGTTCTTTCTTAGAACGACCACCGTACCAGTAGGAAACTTTGCGGTTGGTCTTCTCCGTATGGAAAAGGTGGAAGATTTGCGCACGCAGTGGAGCCATACCGGCACCACCACCGATGTAAATCATTTCACGTTGTGTCTTATTGATATGGAATTCTCCGTAAGGACCAGAGATGGTTACCTTATCACCAGGTTTGCGGGAGAAAATATAGGATGAACAAATACCAGGGTTCACATCCATCCATTTGTTATTGGCACGATCCCAAGGTGGTGTGGCCACACGGATATTCAGCATGATGATATTACCTTCTGCCGGATGGTTGGCCATAGAATAGGCGCGGAAGATGGGCTCTTCATTTTTCATTTTAAGATCCCACAGCTTGAACTTATCCCAGTCGGACTGAAACACATCGGGCTTATGTCCTAAATCAGGATGAGGGGTAATGTCAATATTTTTAAAGTCAACTTTGATGGCTGGTACGTCGATCTGAATGTAACCGCCTGCTTCAAAGTTGAGTGACTCACCAGGTGGCAGTTTCACAACGAACTCCTTAATAAACGTGGAAACGTTGTAATTAGAAATAACCTCACATTCCCATTTTTTAATACCAAAGATTTCCTCAGGTATCCGGATGTTGAGATCGTTCTTTACTTTGACCTGACAACCCAGTCGGACATTTTCTTTTCTCTCTTGGCGAGACAGGTGTCCCACCTCGGTTGGCAACACATCTCCACCTCCAGATTCGACTACGCATTTGCACATGGCGCAGGTTCCGCCACCGCCGCAGGCTGAAGGCAAGAAGATTTTTTCGTTACCGAGCGTAGACAGCAAAGAGCTGCCTGCCGATACTGTGATTTCCCTTTCCCCGTTAATGACAATCTTGACGGGGCCGGACTGAACCAGTTTTTTCTGTGCCAACAAAAGCAACAGAACAAGGGCTAAAATGATGACCGTAAACGCTACGGATGAGGCTGTTAGAACGGAAAACATCTGGGATAATTTTTAAGCGCACAAATATAGATAGCGGACCTGTTTTTCATTGACTAAAGACGGTATTTTTGAGCTCCTGGAAGGAGGTTCTCAACTATTTCTTCCAGGATCGCACTTAGCATTGATTTCGGCACGATTTTGGCCATTTTTACAAAATATGACTGGGTATAAATTGTTTGTAAGGGTTATTGCTTTTTGGCTTTTTTCCGTCACAACTACGTTTGGACAGCCGGGAAACTGTAAAGTCACTGGAAACATCGGCGGAAACCCAACCGGAAACGTAAAAATGGAGGCCATCATATTTGGTAAACCGGTGGCCTTTGAGTCAGTGCTTCAGAATGGTGCATTTGAAATCAGTGTAAATCAGCCTTCCCCCACAGCTTACCGGATTTCTCTCACTCAAAAACCGGAGGCCGGAATGGCAACACTTTTCTGCGACAACAATCAGGTAAAGTTTCAGGCTTCAGAGGGTAACCTTGAAAAGGCAATCGTTACCGGATCGAACTCACACGACGAATGGAAAGATTACAATACAGGAATCACTTCATTTGATTCCCAGCTCAGAGCCGTACAGGAATATTTTGAGGAACTGGCCATGAAGGGCGAGATGGGCGGAAAGGAAGATAGTTTACGATTCACTTATCAGTCACTCAGCCAAGGAAAAGAAAATTACATTCAATCCTGGATTCTGAATCACACAGGTTCCTATGTTTCCCCATTTATTTTAGCAGTTCAATACGGCAGCAGTCCACGCATCGAAATTCTTAAACCACTGTTTGAGCCACTTAAGTCGGAGATCAAGGACAGTTATTACGGTCGTGTGATGGGCGAGGTTGTCACAAAACTGGATGCGCTTTCTATCGGGAAAACGGCTCCTGCGTTTTCACAGTCAGATCCGGATGGAAAGATGATTAACCTAGAATCTTTCCGCGGTAAATATGTATTGCTTGATTTTTGGGCCAGCTGGTGTGGACCTTGTCGGCAGGAGAATCCAAACCTGGTCAGAACTTATCAAAAATTTCAGGATAAGCTTTCTATACTCGGGATCTCACTGGATCAGAAAAAAGATCCGTGGCTGAAGGCCATAAAAGATGACCAGCTGACCTGGCCGCAGGTTTCTGATCTAAAGTTTTGGAATAATGCCGTTGCGGAGCTCTATCAGGTACGCTCCATTCCTGCCAATTACCTGCTCGACAAGGAGGGTAAAATCATTGCAAAAAATCTTAGAGGGCCGGATTTAGAAAGAGCCCTTGAACAGTTACTCAAATAATAAAAAAGCCCTCTTTCGAGGGCTTTTTCGTTAAGTGGTTATCACCATCAGAATTTACGTCCCGGGAAGTAGGCTGTCTCTCCGAGTTCCTCTTCAATGCGGAGCAACTGATTGTATTTGGCCATACGGTCGCTGCGGGAGGCAGACCCAGTTTTGATTTGACCAGTATTCAAGGCAACAGCCAGGTCAGCTATTGTGCTGTCTTCTGTTTCACCACTGCGATGAGACATAATGCTCTTATAGGAATTTCGATTAGCCAGGTCAACTGCTGCAATCGTTTCGGTCAAGGAACCAATCTGATTTACCTTAATCAGAATAGAGTTGCCGACACCTTTATCGATACCTTCCTGAAGGCGTTTCACATTGGTTACGAACAGATCATCACCAACCAATTGTACTTTATCCCCTACCTTATCGGTAAGTTTTTTCCAACCATCCCAATCATCTTCAGCCATTCCATCTTCGATAGAGATGATCGGGTATTTTTTAACCCATCCGGCCCAATAATCAACCATTTCAGCTGACTTCAATTTCTTTCCGTCAGATTTTTTGAAATGATAGGTTTTGGTTTTCGCATCATAAAATTCAGATGCAGCGGCATCCATAGCAATGAACATATCGACACCAGGCTTGAAGCCGGCTTTCTCGATGGCCATTAGGACCACCTCGATGGCTTCCTGGTTGGATTTGATGTTGGGGGCAAAACCTCCTTCATCACCCACATTGGTTGACAAGCCTTTATCATGGAGTACTTTTTTCAAATGGTGGAAAACTTCGGTTCCCATTTGAAGTGCACGGCTAAAAGAGTCAGCTTTTACAGGCATAACCATAAACTCCTGGAAATCGATGGAGTTATCGGCATGGCTTCCGCCGTTCAAAATATTCATCATGGGAACCGGAAGTGTATTGGCGTTTACACCACCAATGTACCGATAGAGTGATTGACCGGATTCCTGAGCAGCAGCTTTAGCTATCGCCAAGGAGGTTCCGAGTATGGCGTTGGCACCAAGTTTTCCTTTATTCGGGGTTCCGTCAATTTCGATCATCAACTTATCGATAAGCGTCTGCTCAAAAACAGGCATACCTACGATCTCTTTCGCTATGATCTTATTGACATTGTCCACAGCTTTCAGGACACCCTTGCCCATGTACTTTTTCTTGTCGCCGTCGCGTAATTCTACTGCTTCGTGTGTGCCCGTAGAAGCACCTGAAGGAACAGCGGCTCTTCCAAATGCACCGTTTTCGGTAACGACATCAACTTCAACAGTTGGGTTACCGCGGCTGTCTAAAATTTGCCGGGCATGGATACTTTCAATAATGCTCATATAATTCAGTTGTTTGTTTTAATTGATGCAATCAGACGTTGACCGCTTTAGACTCTTTAATGTTTTCGACGAATTGATCGAACAGGTACCTTGAATCGTGCGGACCTGGAGAAGCCTCGGGGTGGTATTGGACGGAAAAAGCTTTTTTATCCTTAAGTCGAATACCCATAACCGTACCATCGTTGAGGTGAATATGAGTTACTTCGACATTTGGATGGTTCTCAATTCCTTCATTGCTAACCGCAAAACCATGGTTTTGCGAGGTCATTTCACCAAGACCGGAGATCAGATTTTTTACAGGATGATTTAACCCACGGTGACCATGGTGCATCTTAAAGGTTTTAAGACCCGCAGCCAAAGCCAAAATTTGGTGACCAAGGCATATTCCAAATACTGGTTTGCCGGATTGAAGGATCTCCTTAGCCGTTTCCACGGCATAGGTCATTACAGCAGGATCACCAGGGCCGTTAGAAAGAAAATAGCCATCCGGTGACCAGGCTTGCATTTCGGCAAATTTCGTTTTGGCAGGAAATACTTTTACCTGACAGCCTCTTTCATTAAGACAATGCAGAATATTGGTTTTTATACCAAAATCAAGTGCGGCAATTTTGAAAGGTGCAGAAGAGTCTCCGGTCTGATACGGTTTTTCGGTGCTCACTATGGATGAAAGTTCCAATCCGTTCATATCGGGAACATCCTGAAGAACCTTTTTCAACTGATCCGGGTTTAACTCCGAAGAGATGACCGCATTCATGGCACCCTTACTCCGGAGGTGACGTACGAGCATGCGGGTATCGACATCAGCAATTCCAACCACACCATTTTTTTCGAGATATTCCTGAAGGCTTTCACGGGCTGTTTTTCTGCTGAATTCAGCAGAAAAATCATTCACAACCAGGCCGCTTATTTTTGGACGATCACTTTCCTGCTCTTCGTTAACGGTACCATAATTACCGATATGGGCGGTGGTATTGACTATGATTTGGCCGTAGTAGGATGGATCCGTGTAAATCTCCTGGTATCCGGTCATTCCGGTATTGAAGCAGATCTCACCGCCGGTAGTTCCTTTTTTGCCGATGGCAGTTCCTTCGAGCAGAAGGCCATCCTGAAGCAGCAAGTAAGCCTTTTGGGTTTGGGACATGGTTTAAGAGTTTTGCAAAAATAATCTTACAGGGGGTAATTCACGTATATCACCGCTGTTATTTGATGGTCAAAACAACGGTTAGGGCAATAAAAAAGGGATTGAAATTCAATCCCTTTTTTAAAATGAAATTCAGGTTCATCAGGCCTTTGAGTTTTCGGCGCCGGCTTCAGCGGCTGCCTCCTGTTTTGGACCTTTTGCACGAGAGCGACGTGTTTTAGCCTTTTTAGCTGCACTGTCCTTCTTGTACAGATCGTTGAAATCAACGAGCTCCATCAAACACATGTCGGAACCGTCACCCAAGCGAGCGTCGCCTAGTTTAATGATTCGGGTATAACCACCTTTACGGTCGGCGATACGACCAGCAACTTCGCCAAAGAGTGATTTAATGCTCTCCTTATTTTGGAGATAGGACATTGCAACCCTTCTGGAATGCGTAGTATCGTCCTTGGCACGGGTGAGGAGCGGCTCCACATATTTGCGGAGTTCCTTAGCCTTAGCCACGGTGGTGGTGATGCGCTTATTGAGAATCAGGGAAGAAGCCATGTTCGACAACAACGCGTGGCGATGCGCCGTCTTTCTTCCCAGGTGATTTACTTTTTTACCGTGCCTCATAACTTAGTCTTCATCAAGTTTATATTTCGCCAGGTCCATTCCAAAGGTCAGACCTTTTTCAGCAACCAATTGTTCTAATTCTGCAAGTGACTTCTTACCGAAGTTGCGGAATTTCATCATGTCGGAGATTTCCAGGGTCACCAAATCACCGAGTGTTTTCACATCAGCTGCTTTTAAGCAGTTGTACGCACGCACGGAAAGATCCAAGTCGTGCAATGAAGTCTTCAGAAGCTTGCGCATGTGCAACAATTCTTCGTCGACTTGTTCGATCTCACTATCCTTACCGGTTTCGATCTCGATTGATTTATCTGAGAAGAGGCGGAAGTGTTGAATCAAAATGAATGCGGCGCCTTCTAGAGCTTTCTCTGGGTGGATTGAACCGTCAGTTTCAATGTCGATAACCAGCTTCTCGTAGTCCGTCTTTTGTTCAACGCGAGTATTTTCAACACTGTACTTCACATTTTTAATTGGTGTGAAGATGGCATCGATCGGAATGAATCCGAATACCTGCTCTGTAGGCTTATTTTCTTCTGCAGGGAGGTAGCCACGACCTTTTTCGATGGTGAGCTCAATTTCAAAATGAGCAGTCTCATCAAGATTGCAGATAACCAATTCCGGATTCAGAATTTCAAAACCAGTAGTAGCTTTTCCGATATCGGAGGCCTTGAACTGCTTTTGCTTCTTAACAGAGATGGTTATTTTAGATTCAGGTCCTTCAGAAACCTTTTTGAAGCGAACCTGTTTCAAATTAAGAATGATCTCAGCTACATCTTCAACTACACCTTCGATGGTGGAGAATTCATGAAGAACGCCAGGGATTTTAATTCCAGTAATGGCGTAGCCTTCAAGGGAAGAAAGAAGAATTCTGCGCAATGCATTCCCGATGGTTACACCATAGCCCTTTTCCAGCGGCTTGAAGGTGAACATGCCATGGAAGTCGTCCGACTTCTCCATCACCACCTTATCGGGCATTTGAAATGCTAATATTGACATAGTCTTGTTTGTTAAAAATTACTTAGAGTACAATTCAACGATAAGCTGCTCATTGATCGTCTCAGGGATATCCTGACGGGAAGGAAGAGCGATGAACTTTCCAGTCATCTCTGAACCATCCCACTCGAGCCAGTTATATTTTGATGCGGAACCTTTAGAAAGGCTTTCCACAACAGTTTCCAATGATTTGGATTTTTCACGAACACCAACTACATCACCAGGGCGTAGAGTAAAAGATGGATAGTTAACAACTTCTCCATTGACTACAATGTGCCTGTGAATAACCAGCTGACGGGCAGCTCGGCGTGTTGGGGCGATGCCCATGCGATATACCGTATTATCCAGACGTGACTCCAATAACTGAAGCAGGACCTCACCGGTAACACCTTTTTTGCTAGTAGCTTTTTCAAAGGTGTGCGCAAACTGACGCTCGAGTACACCATAGATGTACTTTGCCTTTTGCTTTTCAGCCAACTGGGTGGCGTATTCCGACTGCTTGCGCTTACGGGTGCGTCCGTGTTGACCGGGCGGATGTGGTTTTCTTTCGAAGACCTTGCTTTCGCCCAGGATCGGCTGACCGAACTTACGGGAGATTCTTACTTTGGGACCTGTATATCTTGCCATTACTTGGGTAGATTATCTTGTTTCAATTCAAAAATTAAATTCTGCGGCGCTTAGGAGGACGGCAACCATTGTGTGGAAGTGGAGTTACATCACGGATGATGAGCACTTCCAAACCCGCACCTTGCATGGTTCGGATTGCAGATTCGCGACCAGCACCAGGACCTTTCACATATACCTCTACTTTACGCATGCCCAATTCAAAGGCTTTGGTAGCACAATCCTGAGCAGCCATCTGTGCTGCATACGGAGTGTTTTTCTTAGAGCCCTTAAAACCCATCTTTCCAGCAGAAGCCCAAGCGACTACCTGGCCAGTGGTGTTGGTGATGGAAATAATAATATTATTGAAGGTTGCCTGGATGTGCGCCTCACCGGCGGTTTCCACTACAACAGAGCGTTTTTTGCTCTTATCCTTCTTCTTTTCTGCTACGGGTGCTGTTGCCATTGCGATACGTTATTATCGATTAACCTTTAGTTGCTTTCTTCTTATTCGCTACCGTCTTACGCTTTCCTTTTCGCGTGCGGGCGTTATTTTTAGTTGTTTGGCCACGAACAGGGAGACCTCTACGGTGACGAAGTCCACGGTAAGAGCCGATGTCCATGAGGCGCTTAATGCTCAATTGAGTTTCAGACTTCAGCAAACCTTCGATCTTGAACTGCTCAGCGATGATTGCACGAATGGCATTGGATTCCTCGTCGGTCCATTCCTTTACGCGTTTATCAACGTTTACACCAGCCTGGGCCAGAATCCGTTGCGCGGAACTGCGACCAATGCCGAAGATATAAGTGAGTCCGATCTCACCTCTTTTATTATCCGGAATATCAACACCTGCGATACGTGCCATGTGTATTGTTTATGTTTTTTCGTTTACTAATTACCCCTGACGCTGTTTGTAACGTGGATTCTTTTTGTTGATCACATACAACTTGCCTTTCCGACGTATGATTTTACAGTCGGCGCTGCGTTTCTTAATGGATGCCCTTACCTTCATAACTATTTGTATCTAAACGTTATTCTACCTTTTGTTAAATCGTACGGCGACATCTCCAGCTTAACCCGGTCCCCAGGCAATAATCGGATGTAATGCATCCTCATCTTACCTGAAATATGGGCGAGCACTTCATGACCATTCTCCAGCTGAACGCGGAATGTCGCGTTCGAAAGG
>JBMSPY010000026.1:0-14341 GCA_049423005.1 Cyclobacteriaceae bacterium | reverse complement strand
AGAAAAAAGTGGACGAATACCTGGAAAGGCTCTAATGCTCTCTTCTCAATCTGTTACTCGATCTGAAAAATCCCAGATCGAGTCCGAGATCGAGAAAAAAGTGGACGAATACCTGGAAAGGCTCTAATGCTCTCTTCTCAATCTGTTCCTCGATCTGAAAAATCCCAGATCGAGTCCGAGACCGAGAAAAAAGTGTTTGAATGCTTGTGGGTGCCCTAGACCAATTCTCCACTTCGAACCCGATCTTTGTCGGGAGCATATACCCGGTACGGTAACAAAAATCCAGCCTTAGCAACCGGAACGGGAGCAGAATACTTTGGTGGAGAAGTAGCCTTATTCTTTGGCATCACGACACTGCCGGTAGCAATAGAATGAAGCGCCGCCACCATAAATTCCAAAGGTTGATCTCGAAGCAAAACAGATTGGATGCCTAAAATCTCCATCAACGCAGGATCGAAATCATCAACACCGGAAGCCATTGCGACAAGGGTAATTTCTGGAAATAAAGCTCGCACATAGCCCGAGGTCTCAATACCCTCCATGACGGGAGTAAACATGTCCATAACCACAATATCTGGAAGCTGACCAGAAAGTTTGTACAATAACTCGGCGCCGGTAGTAGCCTCCATCAAGATCTGGATTGTCCCGCGGCTAAGTGTAGGAAGCATTCCCGTTAGCATCATTCGGGTCGCTTTATCGCTTTCGACAATAGCAACTTTGATTGGTTTCATCAGGTAGTGGTTGATGAAACGAAGGTAGGCGACAAGCAAGCCTATGCTCACCCATTGCCTTGATGCTTTATCCGTCAGACGGCTATTTCAAATAGGCCTCATAAAAGCGAAGAGCCTCGGCTTCTGTGGGCTGTTTTACCGGTCGAACCACCCGAAAGCCTACAAACATACCATCGGTCAGCCACCATTTACTTTTGGGGATCTGAGGATCACGCTGATTCCACGAGGCGGCGGATGGAATGCGGTTGCTACAGCGAAGAGCGGAGGCCTCATCCATATACGAACCACCACGTGTCACACGCGGATATTTGGTAGCCGGTATGGCCAAAGGATCTTTTTCAGACTGCGCTTCATAACCACTTGCATCATACTGATCGAGGGTCCATTCACTCAGATTACCTAGGAGGTCGTAAATACCCAACGCATTAGGCTTCTTCGCTCCCACCGGATGAAATTTTCCGCCGCTGTTTTGCCGAAACCATCCGACCAAATCAGGACTACTCTGCTGCGTATTTCCTTTTTTGCAGGCGTATTCCCATTCGGCTTCTGTTGGCAGGCGGTAGAAGATACCGGTGCGTGAGTAAAGCCATTTGCAATACATCATGGCAGCCAGCTGACTCATGCTGTTAGTAGGGTGCCGCATATCGCGACCCATTCCCCATGTAAGGTCGATGTATTGCGGCGTGGCACGGGTGATGCCGTCGATGGTTTTACTCTGCGGCAACGAAGAATCTTTGAAGTAAGCATCCCATTCCGCAAAGGTTACCTCTGTCGTTCCCATCCAAAATGAAGTAATACCTACTTGCTTTTGATTTTCATCCGATTCCCGTCCCGGCTCCGAGAATGAGCTTCCGATGGTGAAGGAGCCACCTTGCACAGGAACCATTTTAAATGAGGCACTGGTTCCAGGAATGGATTGGGTATAGGGCTTGAAGTCTTGGGTGTAGCCGACAATTGGAATTAATAAATTAACGAAAAGAATGGATCGCTTCATTTTACTTTTTCAAATCCCCTATAAGGCAGCAAGATAATAGAAGGGTAATTGATTTGTATAACTAAAAAAACAAAGTGACCTTTAAGCCAGGACAAACTAAAACTTAAACCATACGATATCCCCTATAAAAAACACCTAGGCTCCATCGTTACCTATTTCAGGAATAATATGAACAAGAACTGGAATTAAAAATAAATAGAGAGCTACTGAAGGTGTGAAAAAAGAAATAAGGATTATGATAAGGTAGATGAAGATAGGGAATAAAATGCGACGCTTGGCATGAACATAGTGTCCAGTAGAAAAGTGAGGTTTGATATAAGAACGTTTCCAAGCATAAAAAAGCATAAGGTAGTTCGCCATGCTAGCAAGAATCAGATTGACACTTAAAAAAATGATACTCATCTTACTATGCCTATAGGTATAGAGAAATCCAACCGAAAATGGAATAATCGAAACAAACATCAGAAAAAAGATATTCAACCAGCTACTGATCCGATCCGTCTTCATCACATGATGATGATGAAAGTGAGAACCAATCCAAAGGATACCAAGCATCACAAATCCAAGAAAGTAGATGAAAAATTCCTGAAGGGTCTGACCCACAAAATGACGATACAAATCGACCGGATTTAAACCCTCTGGAATTTCAATCTCCAGGATAATAATCGTCATGGCAATTGCAAAGACGCCATCCGTCAAGGACTGAATCCGCTTTATATCTAAGTCAGGATCAACCAATGGTTCAGGTTAAAAACAACATACCATTAAGACAAATACCAGACCTTACCATCACCATTCTAATTCAAGGCAATGCCTACAATAAATCCAACCCAGGGCCTATGCTGATACACCCAATAGGTACGCTCAGGATTCACCAAAAAATCGTAACCAAGAGACATTCCAAAACTGGCCATATTGGTTTCAAGAAAACCGGCAAAACCAGCCTGAATGATCATCCCCGAAAATTCTTCCACAACTCGAGTATTCGTATTTAAAGGACCAATTATTGTCGCTCCCGGACCTGCAAACAACCCAAAGTCGTAACCCCGACCAGAAATTTTAGAATAAGCTCTGCCAAGTGGGTCTTTTACAAAAACAAGACGATAACGGTCGTGCCTCCAACCAACATACAAAGCCATATTTAAGTCTGTCGTCAATTGCACAGGTAGACCTTGCACAGATGGACGATGTTTAAAAACAATGGAGGTCATATCGACGTCGAGACTCTGCTTTTTAAAAACCATAACATTGACTCCAACCGAATCCGGAGACATTAAGGGAATGGTCCAAAAATTGGACCTACCCATTCGGGCATTAGTTAAAGGGTGAACATTGATTTCATCCTCGGTAATATCCAAATAGACCTTTTGAACATTCTTTCTATCGGACTGCAGATTATAATTACCACTAACAAAACCATGAATAGAGGCCTTTTCTATAGCTCGACAAGAATTGAGGAAACCAGCTATTGATAGTAAAATGCTTAAATGGCTGTAACCAACCTTCATAAATTATCATGAGAGCCTAACAGAATGAAAATAAAAATCGCTAGCGAAAGCTAAGTCTACCAATTCCGAAATAACAATGATGCAGGGAGTCGACTCGACAACTCAATATCATTGGTGTAACCAATCGAAAGAAGTAGCTAAAAGAAAAAAAAGATTGAACTCAAATTTCGCCATCCTGCAAATCCTTAGCCAGACTAGCTATTTTGAATCGCTGATTTTTTATTAAATAGGATAGATCAGCATAATTATCAATCATCAGCTGAATGTGATAATAATTGATGTGCTCTAGCACTGCAAATAAATTGGCCGCAAGCGCACCTAAAAACAGCATATCGGGACGATAGGTCCAATTATCCAGATACAACTGGAAACCGAATGAAATAGGAATAATTAAAATCAATATCCTATTGATCGCTTTAGCTTTTTTGAATAACCGGATATGATACTCCTGGTCGAAAGGCTTATCGGTAAGTCGATACAGCTTCAGTTTCCAATAGTGCTGGCCTTGAATGAGAATAAAAATACAGACAAGCAATCCATAGGCAAGAAATAAGACAGAACTCAACGAATTATTAAGAATTACATAAACAAGCATTCCTGGGAAAGTCAAGAAAGCGTGTGTACGCTCCAGCGGATAATACCACCGTAATCGGTCAATCAATTTTCTTTTAGACATAAATTTGAATCAAAATTCTCGAAGCAATCTTCCTCCGCCTAAAAGTGGACTAGTAAAACCATTTTCTCTCAGCGCATACCAAAAGGTAACAGCATTAATACCCAATATAGGAATTCCTATTTTTGGCTCAAGTTTTTCAATCACGTTATTCATACTCATATTGGTTCCCATCTGAACCACCGCATCCAACTTATTCTCAGGCGTAGCTAAAAATTTAAGGATTACTTCTTCTTTCGCTGAATCAGGAATATGGGCGATGTCATTTAAGTCGCCACACGAGAATCCAAAAGTGGTAACCACCTCGTAGCCCATATCCTCAAACATTTTTATAGCGTTATCATTGCCTTTAGGAATGAACGGGCTTATCAGACCTATTCTCTTCGCTTTATATTTTTTTAAGGCCGCATCAGCAGCATCGTGCCACGTCGCCCAGGCGTATGGAGATTGCGATTCAATTTGATTCATCAGACTACGAATATCATCCAGACCATAAAGAATATGCTCCAGACTCATTCCCATAATTAAGTACTCGGGCTGTGCCAATGCAGAAATTTCAATAGCAGACTTAAGACCTGCAATAAATTGATTTTTAAAAATTGCTAAATCCGATTCAGTCGTTACATGCACTTTGGGCGTTATGATGTTTGAGACATGAAGTCCCACGCCTGCCAAACCATTTTTTTCGTTTTTAAATATAAGACTCCAAAGTTCATGCTCCATAGTCGTATTGGTTGCCGGAATCAGTAAACCAAACTTCCGTTTAAAACTTCTTCCATTCGGAAAGGGGCCGGTTGTCTCACGCATTAAATCACCTAATGGCTTACCATCTTTATGGAATCGCGCAGGGACTATGGTGCCTGTGGAGGAGGAATTCACATCGGGTAGGTGAATGGTTTTTCCGGAAAGACCACCTGTAATGGTTCGCGATTCAGCTTTCATAATGGTTGTGTGGTTTACCTCAGATTTTGCTACAGTCCCTTTATTTTGAGCTGTAGCTCCAAAGCCAATAAACAGACAAAAAATAATTTTAATTGTGAGCCTCATAATATTGCATTGTTTATGGTTAAGGCTCCTGACCTATTTCAGATCCTTACTTTAAATCAAAGTTAATCTTTAAATCTTGCGAACCTATTGCGATGACCAACCTGGCCTGACCATCGGTCTCTCCTAGTTTGATCTATAAATAGGTTATTGAAAGCCTTTTTTTGGACAAAAAAATAACCGGAGGAAAATTCCCCCGGCTATTTGCAAGCAAAGAGTTTAACAAACTTATTAAAAAAACTTAACCAATAGACACGCGGCGGAATTCCGCCACAGTCATACCTTTCACTACTGAATCCAGATATTGTGCGACCGTCTTGCTGCTATCTTTCACAAATGCCTGATGAACCAGTGTATTTTCTTTATAAAATTTCTGAAGCTTACCCTGAGCGATCTTCTCAACCATATTCTCAGGCTTGCCCTCAGCTAAAATCTGAGCTTTAGCAATCTCTAATTCTTTTTGAATGGTCTCCTGATCCACAGACTTCTCATCAACGGCTACAGGATTCATAGCCGCAATCTGCATGCCCACATCTTTGCCAGCATCCTGCACAGATGCACCACCGGTGTTCTTTAAAGAAACCAGAACACCAAGCTTGCTACCAGCATGGATGTAAGGAACAACAGCCTCACCCGTCATGGCAATAAACTCCTTCACCTCCATCTTCTCGCCTGTCTTACCAACCAACTCGGTAATCTTATCTTGTAGAGAAAGACCACCTACATGCTCGGCCAATAAAGCCTCCTTAGATGCAGACTTCTTTTCCAATGCTGTTTCAGCCAACAATCGACCCATAGCCTGGAATTCTTCGTTCTTCGCTACGAAGTCAGTCTCGCAATTCAGCGCAACCAAAGCCGCGTATGTACCATCCGGACTGGTCTTCACAAATACAGAACCTTCCTTCGCATCTTTATCGGAACGGGAAGCAGAAACCTTCTGACCCTTCTTACGGAGGATCTCAATGGCCTTCTCATAATCACCTTCCGCCTCCGTTAAAGCATGCTTGCAATCCATCATACCGGCACCGGTCATCTGACGAAGCTTATTTACTTCCTGAGCACTTATGACTACTGACATAATTGTTTTTTTAGGTTTTAGTACTGTTACATCCGGTTTTAAACAAACCGTCCTGCCCTTTTTGGTGAGCAGGACGGTCTTTGATCATTTCTGTTTATCGATCAGGCCTCCTGCTCTTCTTCCTGATCTACTTTACGTTTTTCGTTCTCTTCTTTCTTCATTCCCGCCTCTTCTTTATCCTTCTTACGCTCATTGAGCGCTTCCTCTATGGTCTGACCAATATACTTGGTGATGATAGATACGGATTTAAAAGCATCATCGTTCGCAGGGATCGGATAATCAACCTGAGTAGGATCAGAATTGGTATCCACCATAGCAAACACAGGGATGTTCAGTTTTTGAGCTTCGGCTACCGCGATATGCTCGCGCTTAACGTCAATAATAAATAGGGCTGCAGGCAAGCGGTTTAAATCGGAAATACCACCAAGCTGCTTTTGAAGCTTTGCTTTTTCGCGGGTCAACGTAAGCTTTTCCTTTTTAGTAAGGTTGTCGTAAGCTTCGTCTTTCATCAACTTTTCAATCTGAGAAAGTTTTCTCAAAGATTTGCGGATAGTAGCGAAGTTAGTGAGCATACCTCCAAGCCAACGCTCCGTTACGTACGGCATATTCAGGCGTGCTGCTTCTTCGGAGATGATGTCCTTAGCCTGCTTCTTGGTAGCTACAAAAAGAATTTTACGGCCGCTGCGTACATAGCTTTTCATAGCTGTGGTCGCCTCGTCCAGCATACGCAAGGTCTTATTCAGGTCGATGAGATGGATTCCGTTGTTCTCCATAAAGATGTACTCGGACATCTTTGGATTCCACTTGCGGGTCAGGTGTCCGAAGTGAACACCAGCTTCCATCAATTGCTCTATAGTTGGTTTTGCTGCCATGTTGCTGAATAAAATATTAACGCTTGCTGAATTGGAATCTTCTTCTTGCCTTCCGACGACCGGGCTTCTTACGCTCAACCATACGGCTATCGCGAGTAAGCAGGCCTTCCTTACGAAGAGGCGACTTAAACTCTTCGTTCATTCCGACCAAAGCGCGGGCAATACCGAGGCGAATAGCCTCTGCCTGTCCTTTGATACCGCCACCTTCTACAGTGATGGACACATCGTAGTTACCGTCCTGTTGTAGGATGGTAAAAGGCTGCTTCACCAAAATCTGGTGAATATCGGACACAAAATATTCTTTGAACTCGCGCTCATTAACAACGATCTGTCCTTTACCCGGAGTCATGTACACACGGGCGATCGAGGTTTTTCTTCTGCCGGTTGAATTGATGTTCTGCATTCTTATGAATTAAAACTTAATCTCTTTAGGTGATTGCGCCGCGTGAGGGTGCTCGTTGCCTGCATAAACATGCAAGTTGGTGAACAACCGACGGCCGATACGGTTACCTGGAAGCATGCCACGTACAGCGTGCTCGATAAGACGGGTCGGGTGCTTCTCGCGGATCAGGGCAGGTGAATGCTCTTTCTGACCGCCGTTGTAACCAGAGTGTGTGAAGATCACACGATCGGTCCACTTCTTACCAGTCATCTTAACGTGAGCAGCATTAATCACAACCACGTTATCACCACAATCGACATTGGGTGAGTATCCTGGCTTATGCTTACCGCGAATGACTTTAGCGATCTGGCTCGCCACGCGACCAAGCACTTGGTCTTTGGCATCAACCAACACCCAGCCCTTCTCAGCAGTAGCTTTGTTGGTGTGGGTGGTTTTATAACTATTCTGATCCACTGTTAAATTGAGTTAAATGCGTTAAAAAACCCCTTTTTTGATAGGGGACGCAAAAGTAGATTCAAAAACCGGAAAATCAAAGACGGTCAGGATTTTTCAGGATTTGAATCTTTCTAGTTGGTTAAGTAATGCTTTAAAATCCTTAGGGTAAGGGGCTTCTGCCCGAATAGGATGCCCATTCAGGCCCTGAAATTCAATTTTTTTGGCATGTAGGGCTACCCGAGAGATCAGCGGACGCTCCTCCCCTTCTTTTCCGGTCTTATACCCCCTCTTCAAGGAGGAGAGCAAAAAAGGCTTACCCCCGTACACTGAATCCCCGGTTATAGGGGTACCCATTAGGCTCAGGTGGATCCGGATCTGATGGGTTCGACCGGTAACAGGCATGGCCGCTACCAAACTGTGAAAACGATAATTTTCAAGTGTATTTAAATAAGTCAGGGAGGGTTTACCGCGCCCTGAAATTTTTACGGTTCCATCATTAAGCCTTTCGATGGGGGCATCTACTTCCTGGTACTCGTATTTGGAAGTACCGTCGACTACCGCATGGTATATCTTTTTGACGGAACGCTCCTCAAACTGAATGGCCACGGCCCGATAGGCCTCATCGGTTTTGGCCACGATAAGGACACCAGAAGTTTCTTTATCCAGCCGATGCGCCAAGGTTGCCCCAGGATAATGACTGCGGATAATTGTCAACAGATTGGCCGGATCGTTTCGGTCGTTCAATGAGGATAGCCCAGAAGGTTTATTTATAACCAAGAACGCATCATCCTCAAACAGGATATGATCGGTAAGATTGATTTTCAATGGCAGGGGTCTAATTTTCCTGCTTTGCCCGGTTTAGACCAAAGCTGAAGGTTGAACCTTTGCCAACCTCACTTTTCACTTCGGCTCTGGTTCCATGTCCCTCGAGGATATGCTTGACAATCGCAAGTCCTAATCCTGTTCCGCCCAGCTCCTTGCTTCTGCTCTTATCTACCCGGTAAAAGCGCTCAAATATACGAGGCAAATGTTTGGCGGGTATTCCCTCACCGTTATCACTAACCTGGGTGGTGATAAATTTCCGTGAAGCACGAAGACGGATTTCTACGTTTCCGCCTTCAGGACTATAGTTAATGGCATTGGAAACCAAGTTTGAAACGACTTGCCCGATCCATTTACGATCAGCTTCGGCCAAAACCGGTCCGTTGGGTTCGCGAAGATTTACAGCAATCTTTTTCTTTTCCGCAGCAGAACGAAATTTTTCGAGAACCTCCTGACACAATACATACATATCGGTTGGTTCCAGCTTCATTTTAATTTCTCCGGTTTCAATCTGAGAAAGTTTCAGGATATCCTGGACCAATTCTTCGAGGTGATCGAGAGATTGAGCAGCCTTTTTTAAAAAGTTCTTCCGGACTTTTTCATCCTGATCGGCTCCATCTACCAAGGTATGAATAAACCCTTGGGCAGAAAACAAAGGAGTCTTCAGCTCATGAGACACATTGGCCACAAACTCCCTTCGAAAGTTTTCGGTTTTTTGAAGGTCTTCAATTTCCTGTTCCTTGGTGGCCGTGAACGAAAAAACCTCTTCGTACATGCGCCGCATGGGATTAAACAGACCGGGACGTTCGACCAACAGTACGTCGGGTTGATCACCCTCTTTTTCTTTATCCTTCTTCTTTCTCTTCTTTCTCGTCAACTGGATGATTTTTTTGGCCTCTTTTAGGACAATAAATTCCATAAAGAGCATAACGATCACAAAGGAGCACCAGAAGACAGTCACTCCGGAGGCTAACAACGAAGAATATGGAAAGCCGCTGGATTTACTAAGGATAAACACAGTAGATCCGGAAATGGTTACAGCCACCAACAGAGCAAGCAACCATCCGTCAAAAAAGCCGGCCCTAAATTTCATTGAATTTATACCCTACCCCTTTCACGGTAGAAATATAGTCATCTCCAATCTTCTCGCGCACCTTGCGCACATGGACGTCAACGGTCCGGGCAAGGACATACACATCTGAACCCCAAATGTGGTGGAGAAGGTCATCACGACTAAACACTTTGTTAGGGTGCTGAGCCAGGAAATACAATAGTTCGAATTCTTTTTTTGGCAGATCCACCCGCTGTCCCTTAACGGTAACGGTATAACTGGTTCGGTCGATTTGCAAAGATTTAAACTCTAGTGAATCAGGCTTTAAGGATTCTTTTTTTCCACGCCTCAAAATCGCCTGTATGCGACTGATGAGGGCTCTGGGCTTAATTGGCTTGGTGATGTAATCATCGGCACCAACATCGAACGCAGCCACCTCAGAGTATTCCTCCGAGCGCGCCGTCAGAAACACCATGAAGGTGCCTGTAAGTTCGGGTAGCGTTCGAAGCTGACGGCATGCCTCTACTCCATCCATCCGGGGCATCATGATGTCGAGCAAAACCAAATGGGGGCGAAATTTTTTGGCCACCTCAATTGCCTCAAGGCCGTCAACGGCGGTTTTGACTTCATATCCGGATTTTTCCAGATTGTAACGAAGCAACTCAATGATTGATTCATCGTCGTCTACGGCGAGGATTCTAAACTCCGGTTTGGGCATTTCTTCCTTTTTCTTCATTTCAAAATTACCGGGTTAAACAGGTTCAATAAAGTTATAAACACCATCTTAACAATTTGATAATGTATGAATAAGCGGTCATAGAAAAGGGAACTTTTTCTGATAGAACCGAATCATGAGCAGGATATCTTCGGAGAATTGATCACGGTAGGTTTTGGTAAAATCGGTTTGCATGGCCTGATAACGGATAAAGGACATGAAATAGGCATTATTGGGTAAATGCTTTCGGAAATAGCGGGATGATTTTTGAAGTCCGGTTGTTTTCAGCGTGTCAGCTTGAATAACAATGACACGGATCAGATCAGCTTTAAGTTTAGTTTTGATCGAATCGGGAAAAGAAGTGAATACAGAACTTTTGTATAACGAATCGAGGACATCAGCACCGCGCAACATATGTGACGTCCATTTACGATAATCCTTTTCTTCCTGGTCGTATTCCTTCCACTCGGGCGAATCTTTACCATAGGTATCGATTAAAAATTTCCGCGCACCCTCATCGCCAATAAACGATGCTAAGTTTTCATTAAACGTCGAACTGTCCTTAACGTAAATAGTGGCATGCGCCATTTCATGAATGATCAGACTAGCGAGATCGCCCTTTGATCGGGTGAGCATGCTGCTCAAAACAGGGTCCGTAAACCATCCAAGTGTAGACCAGCCACCGGGGTTGCGAACGGAAACATCCAGTCCATTTTGCTTCCAGATCAACGCTTCTTCTTTGGCCTTTTCCGGAGAGAAGAACCCTTTATAGGGAACCTTTCCAACGATTGGGAATTCCCATACCTTTTCTTTGAGCTGAAACGGATCGCAAGCCGTTACGACCCATAGAATCTCCTGACCGTGTTGATCGTAGTAAGTCGTATAATTTTTGGTGTCGTTGAGACCGAGGGAATCGATGGCGTATTTTCGAACCTGACCAACAAATTTCAGACGTTCGGAAATGCTATCAGGAGTTGATGGATCGGTGAGCACCTCCGAGATAGGCCGAGCGTTCCATACGATGCGCAGCTGACCAATTCCCTGGGCAGTGGCATAGGACAAAAGGTCTGAAAAGTAGAAAGCAGCACTGGCCAGTACAAGGGTGGTGGTGAGCACTATGACCGGTGTTTTACGCATAAGGGTACAGGTCAGCAAAGGTACTGATTAACAAAGCGGAAGGTTGGTTTAGCATGGTGTCTGCATTAGGACAGAATGTAGAAAAGACCGGATTTGACGGTTTTTTGACTTAAAAAATAAACCGTGAAAATTTTTGATAAATTTTTTAGCATTTTTCATAGAAATATCGGTTTTCATCCTAATTTGCAGCGGTTTCAAAAATACGGCAGGACTAAAAAACTGCTCAAAATGACACCCTTTTACTAATATTTTAATCAAAAAATTATGAGCGACGCAAAAGAAAAATTGAAAGCATTGCAATTGACCATCGATAAACTGGAAAAGACCTATGGTAAGGGTGCCGTAATGAAACTTAGTGATGAGCGCGTTATGGATATACCGGCAATCAGTACTGGTTCACTGGGACTGGATATTGCTTTAGGAATTGGTGGTATTCCGCGCGGTCGGGTTACTGAAATTTATGGTCCTGAATCCTCCGGTAAGACCACCCTTACGATGCATTGCATTGCGGAGGCTCAGAAAAGAGGAGGATTGGCAGCTTTTATAGATGCAGAACACGCCTTCGATAAATCGTATGCTGAGAAGCTTGGAATCGATACAGAAAATCTGCTGATCAGCCAGCCCGATAATGGAGAGCAAGCGCTTGAAATTGCCGATCACCTGATTCGCTCCGGTGCAATTGATATCATTGTCATCGACTCGGTAGCCGCATTAGTTCCTAAGGGTGAACTCGAAGGAGAAATGGGAGACAGCAAAATGGGTCTTCAAGCCCGATTGATGTCCCAGGCCTTGCGTAAGCTTACCGGCACCATCAGTAAGACAGGTTGCGCCTGTATTTTCATTAACCAGTTGCGCGAAAAAATCGGGGTAATGTTCGGTAATCCGGAAACAACAACCGGCGGTAATGCACTGAAATTCTATGCATCTGTACGTTTAGACATTCGTCGCATCGGTCAAATCAAGGAAGCTGCTGACGATGTAACCGGTAACCGCGTACGGGTTAAAGTGGTAAAAAATAAAGTAGCTCCTCCATTTAAGGTGGTTGAATTCGACATCATGTATGGCAGAGGAATTTCCAAATCCGGAGAGATTGTTGACCTAGGTGTTGAGCTTGAGGTAATCCAGAAATCAGGTTCATGGTTCTCTTATGAAGGTAACAAGCTTGGTCAAGGCCGTGACGCCGTTAAGCAACTCATTGAGGACAATCCAGAGTTGATGGATCAACTCGAGAAGAAGATTAAAGATAAACTTGCCGGAGCTGAGCCGGTAGAAAAATCATAAGCATCATTCAGTTATCAGTTTTCAGTTGAAACCCAACTGAAAACTGATAATCTTAAAATCCGGAATCTGAATAGGATTCTATTGTCGAAGCGCAGCGACAGGATCGAGGCGGGCCGCTACCGCAGCCGGAACAATTCCGGATACAATTCCAATAACAGAGGAAACACCCAATCCGAGCACAATATTCTTAAGACTCAGTGCTACGTCCAGGCTCCCCAACGGTATGAAAGTGCATAGGTAAACCAGTAAAAGGCCAGCCAGACCACCAATCAAGCTTAGAAATATAGCCTCGAAGAGAAACTGAAAGAGGATAAAGAAATTCATAGCCCCAAGGGATTTCTGAAGACCAATAATGCTGGTACGTTCTTTAACTGAAACAAACATGATGTTGGCAATGCCGAATCCGCCAACCAGAATAGAGAATCCTCCAATTACCCAACCGGCAATTCCTATCACATCAAAAATTCCACCTATCGCTTTGGCTATTGCTTCTGGTCGGTTTAATGAAAAATTATCTTTCTCGTCTGGTCGAAGTCCGCGACGGTTGCGGATGATCCCCCGCAACTCATTCTCTGCTTCAACCATTCCAAAATCCTGATCCAGACCTTTGATACCAATTTCGGACTGAAGTTCGTCCCATCGGCCAGTACCTGTTTGAAAAAGTTTGCGAAAGGTCTGGTAGGGCACAATCACCCGGCTATCGTTACCGGAGCCTCCAAACAAGCCCTGCCCTTCCTCTTTCAATACCCCTATTACTTTGAATTTATTGCTGCGCAATTTGATCTCCTGCCCTAATGGATCAACACCACCTGGAAATAAGGACTCGGCAATTTTAAATCCAATAATAACCACGTTTCGGGAGGCATCAATTTCATCAGGACTGAAATATCTCCCATTGGTAATATCAAAGTTGTATACCTCTTTTGAATCAAAAGAGACACCTAATAAGGACGACTCTCCAATTCCATTATTTCCTCTTTTAAAGGTCAGATTTTGTTTTTCGGCCACAATGCTAACCTTAGCCGCATGCACCATGCTAGATTGTAAGTAACGGAATTCGTTATAAGACGGATTGGGTCTTCTCCAGTATTCCCACCATTTGAAAGGACCGTTACCTTCAGGAACAAACGGCCATTTTCCCACATAAATAACGTTAGAGCCTAAAACGCTCAGGCTATTTCGAATATTCTTTTCCAAGGAATCAACGATGGTAAAGACGAAAATGATAGAAAAAATCCCAATCGTAACCCCCAACAAGGAAAGGATGGTCCGAAGGATATTGGATTTGAGAGCACGGCCGGCAAAGCGGAAACTCTCCAGGATAAGGCGAATGGTAATCATTAGGACCGTTTTAACGCAATTTCAATCAATTTGGGTTTCAAAAAAGGATAATTAATGCAAATGTGTACTTTTGCGGCAGATTTTAAGGCCGTAACCTTTAATTCGAGGCAAAGCCCGTAAGCTATGCAACCTAAAAGATACTGCATCCCCGGGGGCTGTCCGTACATTATAGGATAACCTTTAAGATCCCCACTTCAAACCTTAATTACCAAACAAACACCCCGACGGATGAAACTGTCTGAATTCAAATTTGACC
>JBMSPY010000025.1:0-14362 GCA_049423005.1 Cyclobacteriaceae bacterium | reverse complement strand
CCAACTGGTTATCGCAAATAACTACTGCCCCATGAATTATTCCCTGGCTTTCAGTGAACCTAAAGGCCTCCGTATTCGTTGAAGAACATTCAGGGAAAAACACTAGCTTTTTACCAAATAAGCGGGTTTCCTGCGGAGAGTTATACAAGGGATTTTCAGTAGTTTTGCGCCCTAAACTTAGCACATTAAGCCAAACCACCTTTCATGGGCAAAAAACGAAGGACCTCAGAAGCAGAAAAACTGACCAAAGCCATCGTTAACGGAATGCAGGAAAAGAAAGCCCAGGACATCGTGGTGATGGATATGCGGGAAGTAAAGAACGCTGTGGCTGATTTTTTTGTTATATGCTCAGGAACGTCAGACAAACAGCTGGCTGCTATCGCTGACTCCATTGAAGAGGAGGTCTCAAAGGAACTTGGTGAAGATCCATGGCATCGTGAAGGAAAACAAAATAAAGAGTGGATGTTAATCGATTATATAAATGTAGTCGCGCACATCTTCAGGAAGGACAAGAGAAACTATTTTTCACTAGAAAAACTTTGGGGTGACGCTCAGATAACAGAGATCGCAGAGTAATTAAACCCCTAAACAGGAAAAGAAAATGTCAGAACAAAATAAAAGTAAGAACAAGATCAATCAACCAAAGGCCCCCAGGAACAACATGCAAATGTGGATTATCCTGGGATTGATTGGAATCATTTTTGGTGTCACCTTTTTTAAAGGAGCAGGAGAACCTGTTGAAATCGATGACCGAACCTTTGAGGACATGGTCCTTAGCCATGATGTAAAAAAGGTTACCCTGATTAAAAATCTGGAATTGGTAGAAGTTACTCTCACCGAGGAAGCCCTAAAGAATACCAAGTACCGCGCTGAATTAGAAAAAAAGTTTCAATGGGGAATCAATCCTGGCGGACCACATTATTTCTTGAATATCCGTTCTATTGATCAGTTTGACAGGGACTACAAAACCCTTTCTGAAAAACTTGACCGTAACGAACGTGTCCAGCTTAAATCAGAAACCAGAAGTGATGTCACTGGATTCATATGGAATATGGGATTTCTGGTTTTATTAGTCATGGGCTTTTGGATGTTAATGCGCCGAATGACTGGAGGCGGTGGTCCGGGCGGACAGATTTTTAATATTGGTAAATCACGTGCTGCATTATTTGATGCGGAAAATAAAGTTAAAATCACTTTTGCAGACGTTGCTGGTCTTGATGAGGCAAAAGAAGAGGTAAAAGAGATCGTTGAGTTTTTAAAGACGCCCGGTAAGTTCACTGCGCTCGGAGGTAAAATACCGAAAGGAGCTTTATTGGTTGGTCCTCCTGGAACCGGTAAAACATTATTGGCAAAAGCCGTGGCCGGAGAAGCAGGTGTACCTTTCTTCTCTTTGTCAGGATCTGACTTTGTAGAAATGTTCGTGGGTGTCGGCGCAGCACGCGTACGAGATCTTTTCAAGCAGGCGAAAGAAAAAGCGCCATGCATAATCTTCATCGATGAAATTGATGCCATCGGAAGATCACGCGGAAGAGGGCAAATGCCCGGCGCAAACGACGAGCGCGAAAACACGCTGAACTCCTTGCTGGTTGAGATGGATGGATTTGCCACCGACAGCGGCGTAATCATTCTAGCGGCAACCAACAGACCGGATGTATTGGACTCAGCCTTACTCCGTCCGGGACGCTTCGACCGTCAGATCAGTATTGATAAACCGGATATCGTTGGTCGCGAACATATTTTCAAAGTACATCTTAAGCCTATTAAGTTGTCAACTGAAGTGGATGTGCGAAAGCTAGCCGCACAAACACCGGGTTTTGCCGGCGCTGAGATTGCCAATGTGTGTAATGAAGCTGCACTGATTGCCGCCCGTAAGGATAAAAAAGAAGTAGACATGAAAGATTTCAATGATGCCATTGATCGCGTCATTGGAGGACTTGAAAAGAAAAATAAAATCATATCCCCTGAGGAAAAGAAGATTGTTGCCTACCACGAAGCAGGACACGCCGTAGCTGGTTGGTATTTGGAGCACGCTGATCCACTGGTTAAGGTAAGTATTGTGCCTCGCGGGGTAGCTGCATTGGGATATGCCCAATACCTGCCAAAGGAACAATTCCTGTATCAAACCGAACAACTGCAAGATGAGATGTGCATGGCCTTTGGTGGTCGTGTGGCCGAGGATATTGTCTTCGGACGCATTTCAACAGGCGCCTTAAGTGACCTGGAAAGAATTACCAAGATGGCCTACAGCATTGTCACTGTTTATGGCATGAATAAGGAAATTGGAAATATCTCATTCTACGACTCCAAGCAATCGGAATATAACTTTCAAAAACCGTATTCCGATGCCACTGCCGAACGAATCGATACGGAGGTTAAGAAGTTGATAGATTACTGCTATAACCGGACGAAAGCTCTGCTTCAAGAACGTCGTCAGGATCTGGAGATCATCGCAAAAGAATTATTGGAAAAAGAGATCCTGTTTCAAAACGACCTGGAAAGACTCATTGGAAAGCGTCCTTTTGCTACGCAAACAACCTATCAAAAGTTTACCAACGGAACACCGGCTCCAGAGACTGAGCAAAAAGGTGAAGAACCGGCATCGTCTAAACCGGAGCCCCTTCCGGTATAATTCGACCTTAAAAAGGCTGTCCTGAACCGACAGCCTTTTTTGTTTCTGCCCTTTAAAAAAACTTCTTTGTAATTTTGATCATGCTCGAGTTACCCATAGCATTACCGGAAGGCAAAAAGTTTTACTTCGCCTCCGACTTTCATCTGGGAGTTCCTAATGCAGCGATCAGTCAGGAAAGAGAAAAAAAAATCATCCAATGGCTGAACACAATTGAGCATGACGCCGCTGCAATTTTCTTAATGGGTGATATTTTTGATTTCTGGTTCGAATATGAACGCGCAATTCCTAAAGGTTTTATTCGCCTACAGGGTCGATTAGCCAGCCTTTCCGATTCCGGCTTACCGATTTATATTTTCCCTGGAAATCACGATATGTGGATGCGCGGATACTTCCGTGAAGAATTTGGAGCAACCATTATGGAAGATCCAGTAGTATTACTTTGCAATGGTAAACGCTTGCTGATCGGACACGGCGATGGCCTTGGTCCGGGTGACCAAACCTATAAATACCTCAAAAAAATATTCAAATCACCGGTTGCACGTTGGGCATTCCGTTGGTTACATCCGGATATCGGAATTTCCCTTGCTCAGAAATGGAGTAAGAGCAGTCGTCTGAGCAATATGAAACTAGAGGAAAAATTTAAAGGAGAAGAACGCGAGTTTTTACTTTCCTGGTGTCGGGAAATCGAAGCACAAATGCATCACGATTACTACATTTTTGGACACCGGCATTTGCCTCTGGATCTGGAGGCGGGTCCTTCGAGCCGCTACATCAATTTAGGTGAGTGGGTACACTTTTCTCCATATGCCGTCTTTGATGGTGCGAGAGTTGATTTAAAGTCCTTTTCCTAGCATGCGTCTGATCGTAACGGTCGTTTTCTCCGTCATACTTTTTTCTATCCAGGGACAGCCGTCTGCTATCCGAAAATTACGAGACGTAACACTCCCTACTGAAGTGATACAAATCGGCGTTGACAGATTAGGAAATGGTTATGTCCTTGGCGCTGATCGTTTACTCAAACTATCCACTGAAGGAGAAATTCTTTCGGAAAGAAAATTTGAATCCTCAACAGAAATAAAATCATTGGATTGTTGGAATCCACTCCGACTTTGGCTGCATCGGGTAAGCGGTGGAACCCATTTCATTGAACTCCTGGATCAAAAGTTATTAAATGCTGAAGAACCCCTACGCATTGATCCGGCCTATGCCATTGAACCAATAGCAACTGCCCCAGGAATTCTCAATTCAAACTTTTGGATTCTGGATTCTGACAATACGTTGAAATTTATTCAGGCTGATAAAAAATTAGTGGAGTGGGAATCGGAACCCATTGCAGCACCATCGGTAAACTTTATGATGATTAAGTCGTACCAGGGTTTTATTTATTTATTGGATGCGAGCGGTATCCTTTACACGGTTAACCGCATGGGAAAGTTGGTCCGAAAAATAGATACGAATGGAGCACATCACTTTGGCGTTTTAGGAGAGGATATTTATTTCCTTTCAAACGGAAAAATCAGATTTGAAAATATGTATCGCGAATCCAGCTATGAAGTCGAATTACCAACAGCAGCTGATCACATACTGGCTACCGACGAACGTTTAATGATTTTTAAAAAAAATCACGTACAGGTTTTTACCTTCAAACCAGGTAGTTAGTTACGAAGCAGGCTCAATTAAAATTACCTGCTCACGATCCACAACCACCATACCGGCAGGGTCCCCTTTTCGTTTCCGGACAAATTTACGGCGGGTGTAGGCCACAGGACAGAGTGACTCACCTTTGCGCTTGGAATGATAGGCAGCTAAAGCAGCCGCCCGCTCAATAACAGGTTTTGGAATATTCTGACCTGGCTTATGTCGGATAATCACATGCGAACCAGCAACATCCCGCGCATGTAACCATAAATCCTCCTTGGAAGCTACCCGAAAGGTGAGCTCATCATTATCGGCAGAAGAGCGACCAACCAGGATGTGGTAATCCAAATACACCTCTTGCAGATAGGGCAATCGCTTTTTTTGAACAGATGCATCATTCGAACGGAGTACCTCATCAAACTCTTTCAATGCTGGCATATTTTCGGCAACCTGAATGCGTTCGTTTCGATTTTGCTCTACAGCCAATGAATGCGATAGCTCAGACAAAGTTTTCCGAAGTCGCACCACCTCTTCCTCTCGATTTCGTGCCTTGCGGTAGAAAACCTCAGCATTCTTTTGCGGCGACAACTCTGGTTTCAGTCTGATTTCTACATAAACACCTGGCTCTACAAATCGCTCAGCCGTTAAAACTTTTGTGCCTGGTTCTATCCTGTGGAGATTGGCCATAACCAAATCGGCCCATTCTCTGAAATGAGTATCGCTGATAATTACCTCCAATCGCTTTTGATGTTTTTTCAAGGTAGATTCCAGCTGGGCTAATTTTGCTGCCTGATGTTTAAGCAACGACCGCTTTAGGTTTAGAAAAGCTGAATCCCGAACAACGATATGGTAATAGCGATTGATCGCTTCGATCGGATCTTGACCAAGACTCTCCGCAACACCAAAAGGTAAGAGAGAAAAATACATGGAATCATTTCCTCGACATAAGTAAAACTCCGACCTCTCCATAAGCTTCAAACAGGAAAGTATCAATTGATGCTTTCCCTGAATGGTCTTGGTATCGTATCCATTCAATTGCAGCCACTTCCAAACTTCCTTACCAAAGGTGACATAATGACTTTGTATAGATTCAAGATTTTGCGTAAAAAATTCTAGCGACCAGTTGATAACCCGACCTGAATTTAGGTTTGTAGCCGTTGCATCCGATTTTAAAGAGCTTCGAAATACCTCGCGCCCCTCCCCCGATAACCAGAGCACATTACCGGAAGGGCCATGCATACGAAATACAAGATCAGATCCATTGTCAAGTTGAATAAGAAAAGTCCGCTCATTTTCAATAAGCCGAATACCCATAACCTTACGCATTACGGCAGCAGGAAAAATATCCGCTGAATTGTTTCGGGCGCGTTTAAACGATTCCGGAAAAACAATCACTGAGAGCGTTGGAGAAAAAATAATCCTCAGGAAAAAGGATTTTTTTCCATTATTGAATTCAAGTACCAACTCATCTTTTTCCTGACTGAAAGAAGATACCAACGTGCTTCCCGTGAGCAAACCCGAAAGCCTTGGAATCAAATGTTGAAAGAAAAAATAACTGTTTTGCACGTCAGATCTCAAGCCTTAAGCCATCGTAAGCAAGACGAATTCCGGAGTGAAGTTCTTTATCCGTAGCCGTATGCAGGCCCATCCGGTGACTAATATGCGTAAACCAGGTTTGAGCTGCTCCTATCCGTTTAGCAACCTCAATGGCCTCATCCAGGTTAAAATGAGAAACATGGGATTCCTTCTGCAAAGCGTTTAAAACCAAGACACGAACTCCCTTCAGCCGATCGTAAGTGGATTCAGGAATAAAATTAGCATCGGTGATGTACGCAAAATCACCAATTCGGAAACCTAGAACAGGGAGTTTGAGATGAGTAACCGGAAGTGGGAGAAACGTGGTGCCCCCAATAGAAAAGGCATCGGTGTCGATCTCCTTCAACGACAATTGAGGAATTCCAGGATATTTCTTTTCTCCAAAAGCATAGGCAAACTCAGTGCGGATCTGTTGCAATACATCAAGTCGACCGAAGACTGGCATATCGCATTGTTGCAGAAAATTAAAAGACCGTACGTCATCCAATCCAGCGGTATGATCCTTATGCGCATGGGTGAAAACAACAGCATCCAGACGGTCAATTCGCTCCCGAAGCATTTGTTGCCTGAAATCGGGGCCAGTATCCACAACAATACTATCTTGACCGTTTCGGATATGAATGGAAGTCCGCAAACGTTTATCGCGGAAATCCATAGATGCACAAACAGCACAGGTGCAGCCAATAACAGGCACTCCCTGAGAGGTTCCGGTACCAAGAAAGGTTACTTCCACCCTGAAAGGCGTTTAGTTCAGTTCACCCACGCTCATTTTTGAACAGGGACGAACAATTCCTCATATAACTGAAGGCTTTTTTCAGAAAACCTTGTTTTATCTATTTCCAATCCTTTTAAAATATCGAGGATAGCATTGATCTTACCTTCAATGGAATAAAACTTATTTATAATGATTACATTTTGATCCCTTAAAACACAGTAGCCGGATTTAAACTGACCTTTTTCATATCGAAGCGTATAATCCGACTCCCCAATCATTTCCTCCAGTTTGGTTAGAAAAGTAGTAGTGTATTTTATCATTCCCTCTTCCTAGGTTTAGGCTCAAAGTTAGAATTTTAAAAGTTATGACTGTAGGGTAAATTTGCCAACCGATGAAAAAAAAGCTGGTCGTCATCGCCGGTCCGACCGGTTCAGGAAAAACTGCCTTTGCCATCCGGCTGGCCCAATTACTTCATACGGAGATCGTCTCGGCGGACTCCCGACAGGTATTTCGTGAAATGAAAATTGGTACCGCACAGCCGACCGCTGAGGAACTCAAAAAGGTACCACATCACTTGGTGGGCCACCGGACCATCCTCGAGGATTACAACGCTTCAATTTATGCCACGGAAGCCAATGAATCACTTAATCAAATCTTTGAAAAAAAAGATATAGCTGTACTCTGTGGTGGCTCTGGCCTTTATATCAGGGCCTTAATCGAAGGACTGGATGATTTGCCTGAGGTACCTGCAGAGATCCGAAATAACCTACAACAGGAATTCAAAACCAACGGTCTATCGTGGCTTCAAGAAGAAGCAGAAAAAACAGATCCGGAATGGTTTCAGAAAATAGACCGCCAAAACCACCGCCGACTCCTACGCTGCGTAGAGATTTATAGATCAAGTGGAAAGAAAATATCTGAACTACAACAAACAAGCAGATCCCTTCCGAATTGGGATATAATTAAAATAGGTTTGGATCTCCCTCGCCCTTTACTTTATCAGCGCATTGATACACGGGTAGAAGAAATGGTGGATGCCGGTTTGGTTCAGGAGGCAACTGATCTTTATCCGCATCGGCAATTAAGGGCCTTGCATACCGTAGGCTATACCGAAATGTTTCGTCATCTAAACCAAGAAATTTCGCTGGAAGAAGCGATCGGCCAGATTAAACAACATTCCCGAAATTACGCCAAACGTCAAATGACCTGGTTTAGAAAAGAAAATGGACTCATCTGGATTAATCCGCAATCCATTGCAGGTGAGTCAGAACTAGAGAGCCTGATCCTTGGAAATTCTGCAAGATGAACTCACATTTTCTTACAGAAAAAATTGAATCGTTAAACAGAATATGCCTGGTACCCATTTTACTACTTGCCATTTGCTTTCATTCTAGTGGGCAGACACTTTATAAATTTTATCAACGAGAAAGTAAGTTCGGAATTCAATCTGAAAAAGGTAAAATACTAGTCCCCGCGGAATATGAATTTCTTGGTTGGTCAGACGGAAAATCAGAAATTATTGAAAAACACATTGGTTACCGAAAAAGTGGATTTTGGGGGATAGTGTCCGTAACGGGTGAAACCATAGTGCCTGCGAAGTACAGAAGACTTTGCTATGCCGGGGATGGCTTGATTGAAGTTGCTTTAACTTTAAATTCAGGCGAAACAAAAGAAGGGGTAATTAATCTTCAAGGAAAAACTATTATCCCCTTTATCTATGACTACATTCAATTTTTTGCTGGACATATAATTTTTGGTGAACGTAATAATGCGGAGAGTCGCTTTGGTTTTTCAGATCTATCAGGAAAAATCCTTTTAAAGGCTGAATGGAAATCCATTCGTGGTTTGCAAAATAGATTATTGTTGGTTGAAAATTTTAATGGTAATAAAGCCCTTTACGACTTGGCGGGATATCCAAAAACAGGATTTTTCCTGGATAGTGCCAAAGTACTTTCCAATGGGGACATTGTATTTCACGAAGGACCAATGACCGATTTCATTCGTCAAGGCGAGGCCATTCCTGATAAAGCCAGATTTAAAGCCATTCGAATGTCTTCAGACTCAATTACCGAAGTATTACGTTTTAACAAATGGAGTTTAATTAATGATTTTAACCAGGAAATGGATAGCCTAGAAGCAGACTCCGTTCGTCCGTTATCCAATGGGAAGCTAAAAATTTACCGCAATGGCTGGTCTACAGAAACTCTTGCAGACCTGAAAGTATCACAACCCGAGACCTACCACGCTACGATTCGATCAGCCTCATCTATCATGGTAAGAAAACTTAATTCCGGTTATGGCCTATCGGATGAACAGGGGAAGTTTATCTATCCACCAGTCTATGAAAAAATTGAATGGGACGGAACTCATGCAATCATTTACGAAAAAAATGAGGAGGCCAAAACCAAGATCCGAATCGGAGTACCGCGTGAGGATGGATGGATTTCGCAACCATTTGAAAAGGTTATTAGGAAAAATAACCAGTTCATCGTATTCAATTACGGTCGTTATGGTCTTACCGATCAATACGGAAAGGAACTTATTCCAGCTATCTACGATTCGATAAATGATATTAAAGGTGAGTTGGTAACGGTTGGCTACCTTGGAAAAAAAGGCCTGATAACTCTCAATCAAAAATGGATTGTATTCCCTCAAGCCTATCCAATTACGCTCGTAGATGAATCACACTTTATTCTCCATCAACCGGGACAACATACATTAGGGGATCGTTCAGGCTCATTCATTTACATCAGCTCCCACGAACTTCGAAATCTTGGCAATGGACAAATAGAAGAGTTGCTGGCCAATGGAGTTCGCCGGTGTCTGCTCGTCGATGGAACAATTTGTCTGGTCGATAAAAAACCAATTACACCTGAGGTAAGTAGTCAAAAAGCAAAAACGAGCAGACCACTTCCTAAACCATTTAAAAATTCAGTAACGATAACCTTTCAGGAGACAGAAGGATTAATTGGCTTTCAGGAAAATGAAAAATTTGGATTTAAAGACACCCGTGGCAGAATTCGGATATCGAACCGATACGATTCCATCCGGCCATTTCAGGAAGGAAGAGCTGCTATTAAATTGATGGGTAAATGGGGATTCATTGATTCCCATGACCAGATTGTCATTCAGCCTTCATTTTCTGATGTCCATGATTTTACAGATAGTGTGGCTCAGGTAAAAAAAGAGAAAAAATGGGGAATCATTGATTGGTCCGGAAAGCTCCTTTTAGATCCCGGGTATGAAGAAATGGTGCCCCTTAAAGGGACAAAATATATGATGGTGAAATCAGGCGGAAAATTTGGTTTGATCTCATCTCGAGGAAAAATTCTTATTGAACCCAGATTTGAACTTTTGACACCAGCAACAAAAGATCATTGGATGGTCAAGAATAAATTTTATGGCATCATTTCAACGGAGGGCATTCCCACCATACCCCTCATTCATAAAAACCTATACTTCATTTCCGAACGAAATGGATATTTAGTTGAAAAGAATGCAAAGTGGGAAATTCCATAACCTCAATTAAGCGAATCTGGGTTGCCGAACTCTAGGCCATCTGATTCAGTAACATCAGGCTGAGGAACTTCATGCCCGGGCACAAGCACTTCGGTAATTACCTTTTCTGAATTCAACCAGTAGGACCTCGAATGGATAAATTCCCATTCCCAGTTTTTTTCAGCGAAAAGTGCTGGCAAAAAGGAATGGTAAAGTTTAGGCGAAGGAGCATTTAGGTACCGTTCATCATCGGTCAGTAAAATGCGATTGAGTTTTCCCTCCTTGATAGTAACCAAATCAGCAAAGGCAAATGGAGGAGTCTGAATACGACCAGACAGTGCTTCAGCTTGTAGAAGACGGTCACTCAGATACCAACCGGACTCTTTTCCACGAGGTGGCGATTGCCATTCAGAAGATGGGGCTATAGAACGTTCTTTTACAAATTCCAGCCACGACCTCAGCAAATGTGGACCAGCACTTGAAGCTCCTTCGGTTTCCAATTGATGTGGTTCTATACTGGTGACTACAATCATTTTGTAACGCGACCGGGTTACAGCCACATTCAACCGATTCACACCACCTTCTGTATTGAGGCTACCAAATTGAAGCATCACGCGATTATTTTTCGCTGGTGCATAGCCAACGGAAAAAATAATAACATCCCGTTCATCACCTTGCACATTCTCAATATTTTTAATGAATAAGTTATCAGGAACCTGAAAGCCCCTTTCCATAAAATAGGATTCAACAAGATCAAGAATGAGTTGTTGTTGAGGGTGATTAAACGTAATGACACCAAGTGAAACCTGTGGCGATTCGGTATAGTACTTCCAAATTACCTGAACAATTTTTTGAGCCTCAATAAAATTTATCTGATCTTCCCACACACCTTCAACCTTCACAAACTCAAAGTCACAGACTCCACTATTAAAATAATTTCTATCAGGTAAAGTCAGTAACCGATCCTGATAAAAGTGACGGTTTGAAAAGGCAATCAAATCCGGATGCTGGCTTCGGTAGTGAGCCTGTAAACGATTAACTGGCAATTGAAGCCTCATCATTTCTAAGAGTGATTCTGACTCGAGAGCAGACTCAACCTCCTCCTCCTGCCATCGGATGCGGTAAAAATCAAAGGGGCGCAATTGCTGAGGATCACCAGCAACCACAACCTGACTGGCTCTCGCAATAGCTGGGATACCCCACTCAGGATAACATTGGGATGCTTCATCAAATACAACCAAATCAAAATATCGTTCGAGCGGAAAAACAGCAGAAACTGCATCGGGAGATGCCAGCCAACACGGCACCACTCGAAAAAGCTCATCATGAAACTCTGCAATCAATTTACGTAATGGCCAAATTTTTCTTTTTTTAGTAACCTGATGAAGCAACTCACGATAAGTAACCACATTATTCAACCGATTGATGGATACCTCCTCTATCATTCGCTCCCTTGCTCTGAGTAAAGCCATGGATACACCTAATTTTCGCTTCACTACATCTAGCTTTTGCAACTCAGACTCCATCAGATGCATTTCACCGGAATTTGTCATTCGTAACACCGGAGTTCGCGCCTCCAGATAATTGATCCAGGCGGTCAACATACTGTTGTGTAGAACCCAGACAGTCTTATCTGGATCATAGTCTGGAACAACCTCTTCCAACCGGCCTAAAAGATCTTTTTCCCATTGATCCATTGAATCAAAGATCAAATCGGCGGCGTGCATCCGGTCAAAATATTCCTTCAATTCGACAGACCATTGATACGACAGGTCCGGCTGACTGTAAAGCTCATCCAATTGTCGAGGTAAAAAGTAGCTCAGATAGTTGGAATGGAGGGTACTGAATTTTTTTGTTTGCACCTTCAGTAGATCAACAAAATTCACAAACCGCTCGGGATCTCCCGTAGCGATGCAACTACTCAATAAGTTTGGGAGCACACGAGAAGATTGAATGCTATCGCGTATTCGCAAAGCACGTCTGGTAGCCTCAAACCACTGCCGAAATTCGTCGATGGAGTAGGTTTTTGGAATGCGGAAGGTCCAGTCTTTTTCCTGAAGCTTGGAAATTAAATGCTCAAGATTCAAACGGTTATCCAGTTTTTGCTCCAAGAGCTGAAGTCCTGTACTTCCTTTAAGATGGTTTGCAACCATCAACCGGCGTATTAAAAACTTATCCTTTGAAAAAAGAGACCACCACAACCAACGGAAAATATTTTTCTGAGCTACAATGTTTCGATGTAAAGCTTGCTGCGCTACTTCAATGTTTTCATGGGTCAAACTGCATTCTACTCCAGCCCCCTGAAAGCAACCTTCAACCAACCGCTGTAGATTAGCCAGCCACAAATCATTGACATCATCAGATGGATGATCAGTAAGTCGCTGTAGAAATCCAAATTCATTCGGAACAAAAAGATCAGTAATGTTTCCTAGCTTATCCTGGTCTTCCTCAAGAGCCCTAAACTGATCGAGATCCAACTTTGAGCCCACAAAATCCTCCACTGGTATTGCCAAAGAATGGATTTCGTGTTGCAATGATTCTATAAGCTGGGCCATTCGCTGAAGGTCACTTTGATTCCATTTGGAAAAAGAAATCCTATGAAACCAGGAAGGCGCGCCGACGGCCAATATTTTTCGATGAGACGAATACGAGTAAATTTTCCTTTCGAGATCATCCGATTGATCCAATCTCAATAGATGGAGTTCATTCCGAAGGGGAATACCAGGAGCACTAGTATCGGCATGAAGGTACATCTCCTTAATACTCATACCACATATCTGCTCATCCGAAAGAGCAGACTGAAACTCACTTAACTGCTCCACGAGCTGATCGATTCGATTTGAGGTTGTCTGAAACTGACGCTCCGTTTGAATGGAGTCAATACTGCGATTCAACTGGCGATACTCTTCCAATTTCTCAATTTGATCGGCAATACCTGCAAAAACCTGGCGACGATCGTCCTTGAAATCATGTACCCGGGCCATAAACGGCTGTAATCCGGTGGCAGCCATTCGGTCCCAAACAACATCAAGCGCTGCTCTTTTTTGCGATACCACTAAAACCCGTTTCTTAGATGCAATAGCGTCGGAAAGTAAATTGCAGATGAGTTGCGACTTTCCAGTTCCAGGAGGCCCCTCAACAACAACCGAGTATCCTCGTTTAACGTTACGAATCACTCGCTCTTGCCAGGGATCCATGGGAAAAGCGTTAATCATCCGCCCTTCCGCCGGCTCTGCCAATGGCTCACGGACAGTCAGGCTTTGAAAAAAATCGTCGGCATTACCATATCGACCCACTGCAATCAAATTCCGATAATCGGACTCTAAATAAGAATCAGATTGCGGAAAAACACCAAGTACAATCTCAGGTAGAACTTTTAATACTCCCTCGGCATGATCGTTCAAAAACTCAGATTTCTTTAATGTCAAAAAAGGCACGACGACCTCTTGAAAAAAATCAGGTCGAAAGTTCAAATCGATGTCAGCCTCCTTAAAAGAACTGATCAGTGTATTTTTAAGATCAAGAATGGAGTTTACTTCATCAAAATCCTCCTCAATTAGATTTTCAGACAAGGGAATATTTTGATGGTGTGCAAAGGCGTAAAGAAAAGATTTGTTTAGGACCGGTCGAGCTTCGGCCGAAAGAGTTAGAACCCAATTTCCAGATTCGATGTTCAACTCAGCCGGAATGAGCACTAAAGGGGAACGCAATGGCGTACCATTTGACAATTTTCCATGCACAAAAAGGTAAGCCACATAAAGATCCTTTGAACCCGTTTCCTCAAATATGGAGTTAACAGAACGATAAAGCTTACGAAGTCGAACGCTGGCTTTATTCGCCTCATTCATTCGAGAGTCGTGTACCGGACACAGTTTTACAGAATTACCCTTCAGGAAGTGAGAAAGGTTCTGAAAAGTCGACTGACCATTTAGAAAGCTGAAATCACAAAGATCCTCCTGGCGTCCGGGAGATAACCGAGGCATGAAAAGCATACGGTTACCAGATGACAGGTTTGTCAACCGCTTAATTAAACCCTTAAGAAAATCTGCCACCCGAACCTAAATTTTTCTTAGATGGTATTATCGAATAATGCCTGCACTGACCTTAGGTGCCTTTTTGAAACCAAAAAGCTCATCAGTAGTCAATTCCTGAACCTTGCCGTAGGAATTTAAAGACTTCAGGTCTAGACGCTTTCGATCACCAACCACCAGAACATTATATTTTTTGTCAGCAATCATACGATTATGAAAAGACGCAACGTCTTCCAGAGTCAGTTTTTGAATACC